>NZ_JAKUVY010000010.1:0-5196 GCF_026782125.1 Streptococcus oralis
AGCTAAGCGACTTCCATATCTCACAGGGGGCAACCCCCAACTACTTCCGGCGTTCTAGGGCTTAACTGCTGTGTTCGGCATGGGTACAGGTGTATCTCCTAGGCTATCGTCACTTAACTCTGAGTAATACCTACTCAAAATTGAATATCTATCAAATACCAAGAAAACCTCACACTTCGTATTCTCAGTTACTTTGGATAAGTCCTCGAGCTATTAGTATTAGTCCGCTACATGTGTCGCCACACTTCCACTTCTAACCTATCTACCTGATCATCTCTCAGGGCTCTTACTGATATATAATCATGGGAAATCTCATCTTGAGGTGGGTTTCACACTTAGATGCTTTCAGCGTTTATCCCTTCCCTACATAGCTACCCAGCGATGCCTTTGGCAAGACAACTGGTACACCAGCGGTAAGTCCACTCTGGTCCTCTCGTACTAGGAGCAGATCCTCTCAAATTTCCTACGCCCGCGACGGATAGGGACCGAACTGTCTCACGACGTTCTGAACCCAGCTCGCGTGCCGCTTTAATGGGCGAACAGCCCAACCCTTGGGACCGACTACAGCCCCAGGATGCGACGAGCCGACATCGAGGTGCCAAACCTCCCCGTCGATGTGAACTCTTGGGGGAGATAAGCCTGTTATCCCCAGGGTAGCTTTTATCCGTTGAGCGATGGCCCTTCCATACGGAACCACCGGATCACTAAGCCCGACTTTCGTCCCTGCTCGAGTTGTAGCTCTCGCAGTCAAGCTCCCTTATACCTTTACACTCTGCGAATGATTTCCAACCATTCTGAGGGAACCTTTGGGCGCCTCCGTTACCTTTTAGGAGGCGACCGCCCCAGTCAAACTGCCCGTCAGACACTGTCTCCGATAGGGATAACCTATCCGGGTTAGAGTGGCCATAACACAAGGGTAGTATCCCAACAACGTCTCCTTCGAAACTGGCGTCCCGATCTCTTAGACTCCTACCTATCCTGTACATGTGGTACAGACACTCAATATCAAACTGCAGTAAAGCTCCATGGGGTCTTTCCGTCCTGTCGCGGGTAACCTGCATCTTCACAGGTACTAAAATTTCACCGAGTCTCTCGTTGAGACAGTGCCCAAATCATTACGCCTTTCGTGCGGGTCGGAACTTACCCGACAAGGAATTTCGCTACCTTAGGACCGTTATAGTTACGGCCGCCGTTTACTGGGGCTTCAATTCATACCTTCGGATTACTCCTAAGCACTCCTCTTAACCTTCCAGCACCGGGCAGGCGTCACCCCCTATACATCATCTTACGATTTAGCAGAGAGCTGTGTTTTTGATAAACAGTTGCTTGGGCCTATTCACTGCGGCTGACATAAAGTCAGCACCCCTTCTCCCGAAGTTACGGGGTCATTTTGCCGAGTTCCTTAACGAGAGTTCTCTCGCTCACCTGAGGCTACTCGCCTCGACTACCTGTGTCGGTTTGCGGTACGGGTAGAGTATGTTTAAACGCTAGAAGCTTTTCTTGGCAGTGTGACGTCACTAACTTCGCTACTAAACTTCGCTCCCCATCACAGCTCAATGTTATAGAATTAAGCATTTGACTCAATTCACACCTCACTGCTTAGACAGACTCTTCCATTCGTCTGCTTTAGTTAGCCTACTGCGTCCCTCCATCACTACATACTCTAGTACAGGAATATCAACCTGTTGTCCATCGGATACACCTTTCGGTCTCTCCTTAGGTCCCGACTAACCCAGGGCGGACGAGCCTTCCCCTGGAAACCTTAGTCTTACGGTGGACAGGATTCTCACCTGTCTTTCGCTACTCATACCGGCATTCTCACTTCTATGCGTTCCAGCACTCCTCACGGTATACCTTCTTCACACATAGAACGCTCTCCTACCATACCTATAAAGGTATCCACAGCTTCGGTAAATTGTTTTAGCCCCGGTACATTTTCGGCGCAGGGTCACTCGACTAGTGAGCTATTACGCACTCTTTGAATGAATAGCTGCTTCTAAGCTAACATCCTAGTTGTCTGTGCAACCCCACATCCTTTTCCACTTAACAATTATTTTGGGACCTTAGCTGGTGGTCTGGGCTGTTTCCCTTTCGACTACGGATCTTAGCACTCGCAGTCTGACTGCCGACCATAATTCATTGGCATTCGGAGTTTATCTGAGATTGGTAATCCGGGATGGACCCCTCACCCAAACAGTGCTCTACCTCCAAGAATCTTTATGTCGACGCTAGCCCTAAAGCTATTTCGGAGAGAACCAGCTATCTCCAAGTTCGTTTGGAATTTCTCCGCTACCCACAAGTCATCCAAGCACTTTTCAACGTGCCCTGGTTCGGTCCTCCAGTGCGTCTTACCGCACCTTCAACCTGCTCATGGGTAGGTCACATGGTTTCGGGTCTACGACATGATACTAAAGCGCCCTATTCAGACTCGGTTTCCCTGCGGCTCCGTCTCTTCAACTTAACCTCGCATCATATCGTAACTCGCCGGTTCATTCTACAAAAGGCACGCTCTCACCCATTAACGGGCTCGAACTTGTTGTAGGCACACGGTTTCAGGTTCTATTTCACTCCCCTCCCGGGGTGCTTTTCACCTTTCCCTCACGGTACTGGTTCACTATCGGTCACTAGGGAGTATTTAGGGTTGGGAGATGGTCCTCCCAGATTCCGACGGGATTTCACGTGTCCCGCCGTACTCAGGATACTGCTAGGTACAAAGACTATTTTAAATACGAGGCTATTACTCTCTTTGGCTGATCTTCCCAAATCATTCTTCTATAATCTTTGAGTCCACATTGCAGTCCTACAACCCCGAAGAGTAAACTCTTCGGTTTGCCCTCCTGCCGTTTCGCTCGCCGCTACTAAGGCAATCGCTTTTGCTTTCTCTTCCTGCAGCTACTTAGATGTTTCAGTTCACTGCGTCTTCCTCCTCACATCCTTAACAGATGCGGGTAACAGGTAGTACCTGTTGGGTTCCCCCATTCGGAAATCCCTGGATCATCGCTTACTTACAGCTACCCAAGGCATATCGTCGTTTGTCACGTCCTTCTTCGGCTCCTAGTGCCAAGGCATCCACCGTGCGCCCTTATTAACTTAACCTTATTTTTTGACCTTTCAGTCATAAACTCTTATTAATACTACAGCGTTTTCGGTTTATTTTCTTGTTACTATTTGATATAGATATTCAATTTTCAATGTGCATTACTTGGTGATCTCTCACCAATGGAGCCTAGCGGGATCGAACCGCTGACCTCCTGCGTGCAAAGCAGGCGCTCTCCCAGCTGAGCTAAGGCCCCACAAGACCTCTCAAGACTAAACAAGACCAATGTGCAGTTCCTTATCCTTAGAAAGGAGGTGATCCAGCCGCACCTTCCGATACGGCTACCTTGTTACGACTTCACCCCAATCATCTATCCCACCTTAGGCGGCTGGCTCCTAAAAGGTTACCTCACCGACTTCGGGTGTTACAAACTCTCGTGGTGTGACGGGCGGTGTGTACAAGGCCCGGGAACGTATTCACCGCGGCGTGCTGATCCGCGATTACTAGCGATTCCGACTTCATGTAGGCGAGTTGCAGCCTACAATCCGAACTGAGACTGGCTTTAAGAGATTAGCTTGCCGTCACCGGCTTGCGACTCGTTGTACCAGCCATTGTAGCACGTGTGTAGCCCAGGTCATAAGGGGCATGATGATTTGACGTCATCCCCACCTTCCTCCGGTTTATTACCGGCAGTCTCGCTAGAGTGCCCAACTAAATGATGGCAACTAACAATAGGGGTTGCGCTCGTTGCGGGACTTAACCCAACATCTCACGACACGAGCTGACGACAACCATGCACCACCTGTCACCTCTGTCCCGAAGGAAAACTCTATCTCTAGAGCGGTCAGAGGGATGTCAAGACCTGGTAAGGTTCTTCGCGTTGCTTCGAATTAAACCACATGCTCCACCGCTTGTGCGGGCCCCCGTCAATTCCTTTGAGTTTCAACCTTGCGGTCGTACTCCCCAGGCGGAGTGCTTAATGCGTTAGCTGCGGCACTAAACCCCGGAAAGGGTCTAACACCTAGCACTCATCGTTTACGGCGTGGACTACCAGGGTATCTAATCCTGTTTGCTCCCCACGCTTTCGAGCCTCAGCGTCAGTTACAAGCCAGAGAGCCGCTTTCGCCACCGGTGTTCCTCCATATATCTACGCATTTCACCGCTACACATGGAATTCCACTCTCCCCTCTTGCACTCAAGTTAAACAGTTTCCAAAGCGTACTATGGTTAAGCCACAGCCTTTAACTTCAGACTTATCTAACCGCCTGCGCTCGCTTTACGCCCAATAAATCCGGACAACGCTCGGGACCTACGTATTACCGCGGCTGCTGGCACGTAGTTAGCCGTCCCTTTCTGGTAAGATACCGTCACAGTGTGAACTTTCCACTCTCACACTCGTTCTTCTCTTACAACAGAGCTTTACGATCCGAAAACCTTCTTCACTCACGCGGCGTTGCTCGGTCAGACTTCCGTCCATTGCCGAAGATTCCCTACTGCTGCCTCCCGTAGGAGTCTGGGCCGTGTCTCAGTCCCAGTGTGGCCGATCACCCTCTCAGGTCGGCTATGTATCGTTGCCTTGGTGAGCCGTTACCTCACCAACTAGCTAATACAACGCAGGTCCATCTGGTAGTGATGCAATTGCACCTTTTAAGCAAATGTCATGCAACATCTACTATTATGCGGTATTAGCTATCGTTTCCAATAGTTATCCCCCGCTACCAGGCAGGTTACCTACGCGTTACTCACCCGTTCGCAACTCATCCGGAGAAGCAAGCTCCTCCTTCAGCGTTCTACTTGCATGTATTAGGCACGCCGCCAGCGTTCGTCCTGAGCCAGGATCAAACTCTCATTAAAAGTTTGAGTTCTCACTCATTTCTGTCACTGACAGATTTATTGTTTTTTCATTGTTCAGTACTATAACATCAGTTATAGTGCCCTGCACATTGGTTCGTCTTGTTCAGTTTTCAAAGGTCTTTGTCACTCACTTCTCTCACAAGCGACAACTATATTAGTATATCACAGCTACCTGCCTCTGTCAACAGATTTTTTAAACTTTTTTCCAAGTTTTTTCTAACCACAATACACCATAGTCCGTACGGGATTCGAACCCGTGTTACCGCCGTGAAAAGGCGGTGTCTTAACCCCTTGACCAACGGACC
>NZ_JAKUVY010000011.1:0-36855 GCF_026782125.1 Streptococcus oralis
TTACTCTTAAATAATAGAGCAACTACATTAGTAGCTTAAAAACATGATTAAACCGCTATTCTTAGGAGTAGCGGTTTTTCTTTTTGTTTTAGAAGGGGCAAAAAAGGGGCAAACTATTTGTAAATTTTATCCAGTACATCAACAACTCTTGACTTTATATTTTTGGTTACGTGAGTGTATATTTCCATTGTAGTTTTTCCGTTATCTTTATGACCTACTCTCTGAGTAATGGCTTTTAGAGGAATGTTGTTTTCTGCAAGTGTGCTGATAAGAGTGTGTCGTAGAATATGAGGATGCAGCGGTTTATTGATTGGATTTTTAAGAGTAGCGTTAGCATTCTTCATCAACTTGCCAATGCTTGATTTATGAATAGGAATACCACTTGATGAAACAAAGATAAATCCCATATCTTTATAGTTTGGGTTAGTATTCTTTCTTAATTCATGCAGCTCTATAAATTCTTCTATAATCTCAATTTCTTTATTGGTTAAATCAACCACTCTGACAGATGATAAGGTTTTAGGAGTTGTTTTGACACCTTCTGAACCTTTACGGGTTGGATCTAGAGTTCCGTTGATAGTGATAGTGCGGTTTTTCTTGTCGTAATTTTCAAATTTAAGCGCACCAGCTTCACCAACTCGACAACCATTGAGTGCCATAAACTCAGCCATACGAGCGACATTATACCCTCGGTTATATTTTTTCATAGCTTTTAAAAGTCGCTTTAATTCGCTTTGTTCAAGGAACTTATCTTCAATTCGTTCCATAGTTTCGTATGTGACGACTTGTTTTGGCAGTCTGACACGTTGGATAGGGTTGCTGTCAATCAACTCTAAATCTTGAGCGTATTTGAATACCATACTTAGTACGGATTTGTGCTTTTTTAATTTGATATGATTGTCTTCTGAGTCTGTAAAATATTGTTGAGCATATTTAGCAGTGATGTTTTTAATTTTAACCCCTGGAGCAAAACTTTCTTTTACTTCATCGACTGCATAGATCATAGTTTTCTCAGTAGAAGGTTTGATGGACTTTTTATGAAGTTCCCACCAATCGTCTAGAACAGCATCGAAAAGCATATCAGTAGTAGTTAAACTTTGTAGTTTTTCAGCTATTTTTTCATCCAGTTGCTTCTGAGCTTCCTTCTTTGCTCGTGATGAGCCTGATTCTAAAGTCACAGAAACTCTTTTCCATTTTTCAGTATATGGGTCTTTGTATCTCTCGAAAAATTTATATTTTCCGTTGGAAATTTTTTCCATCCACATTGTATTTACCTCACTTTTTTGATAAAATGGGTATAGTAAAGAGGGCTTTTTAATGCCTTTTACTATACAGGATATCCTCACATCTTAGCTTGCAGGCGGTGTGGGGATTTTTTGTTTTTAATTCAACAAGAAACGGTAACTAAATTTATAGTTACCGTTTCTGCGTGGCAACTTGTGCCAACTGGATTATTTGCACTAGGATTTCTCCTAGGTTAGTAACTATATATTATCAATTATGTTTCATTTTGTCAAAAATGGAAAGTTGAATCCTCACATTCAAAGATTGCTGTTGGAGAGTGTGGGGATTTTTTATTTTTTTAAGACTTTCAACTTAATTTGTATCTTGAATGAATCCTTGACAGTACGAAGTTTATCGCTTTCTGGATCAATATCTTTGTAATCACCACAATAAATTTTAGCAATTTTTATAACTTCATTATTTGAATCTGTGGTTAACCTTAATACTTTTCTATTTTTGGACTTAGTGACATAACCTAAGTGATAACCTCGAACCACAATTTTAACTGCATTAGGGTCAAATTGATTATCCAATTCAGGGACAAAGTCTACATCTGAAAGCTCAAAAGGGGAATATTTGTAAAATCTATCACTAAAAATCAACTCTTCTTTAATTTCTTTAGAAGTATATCCTAAATAAGGCACATCATCTGATTCTTGTATGAGTTCTTGACATAAATCTGAGAAAGCTTCTTGATGATAAGATATTCCTTTCACTTTCAGAACAACATCATAAATGGTTCTCTCGTCAATCTCCTGACTTTTAATTCTATCTTCTATTCGAACAGCTAATAGTTTATTCAGCTCTTCAATTTCATACTCTAGTTGCTCAGTACTAGATTGCCTAGGAAAAATACCAATCAAAAAGAGAACAACTAAACTACCGATAATAAAAGAGAAAATTGTTAGTAGTATATTTCCAACGATACTAAGCAGAAAAACAGAAATTAGAGTCAGTAAAACCAAAAAAGCTATTAAAGACCTTTGATTTTCTAGTTTACTAATTATTTTTCTGTGCTCGTCTATTAGTGCTTTGATTTCCTTTTCTGTAAAAGTAGCAGACATATAAGCACCTTGACCTTAATTTTCAGATGGCTTGAAGTTTCCGACTATTTTTCCAATAATCCTTGGATCTTCATCAAATGGTGCGAATTTATCTTTATATTTTGGATTAAGGGAGACTAAACGCAATCCATCAGGTTCACGATAAACCTTTTTAATATATGTTTGACCGTCCCAATCAACAGCATAAATCGCTCCGTCATAATCAAAACCAGTCTCTTTTATGAGAACAACCTCTCCGTTCTGGAATTTAGGTTCCATGGAATCTCCGAAAACCCAAGATGCGAAATCATGGTCCAGGTCTTTATCGTAAAAAACAGTGTCATAGTTGCCGTCGTTGAAGTATGAGAAACCAGTACCAGCTGATAGTTTTTCATACACCTTATATTCAAATAGATCCTCCTCTAGTGAAATAACTTTATTAGATTGCTCTCGTAATTGAATTTCAGTGAAATCCAAAACTTTTTGTTTTCTAGGCGCGGTCAGCTTTACAGCCTTTTCAGTTATTTTTTGAACAAGAGGAGAGGAAGGGATTTTTAGTTCTTGGGCAGGTGTATCATCAGTCATAGGAACATTATATCCCATCAACCATGCTTCAGATACACCCAATGTTTTAGATAATAAAACAAGTTTATCTTGATCAGGAGAAGACTTACCTGAAACATATTGTGACAAAGCACTTTTTCCCATTTTAATACCAAGCTCCTTTTGAAGCGGTAAAGAACTTTTCAAGATATCAACTTGTCTAAGATTTCTTTCAGATAGAATTTGTTTTAGTCGTAAAGATGTTGTAGTTTTCATATTTAACACTCCATTCTTAATAGTAATTATATAGCTATTTGAACAAAAGTTCAAGCAATAAGTAAAAAAAGTTCAAAAAAAATGAACATAGGTATTGACAACAAAAAAAATAAGTAGTAGAATTAAAATTACAAAAGTTCAAATAACTTGAACAAAAGATAGAAAGGGGAATAAATGAAATTTGATTATTCAAAATTGAATGGAAGAATAACTGAAATTTTTAATAGCCAGAAAAAATTTGCTAAAGCTATGAATCTTTCAGAACGAAGTATTTCACTAAAACTAAATAATCAGCGTTACTGGAAAAACAACGAAATTACAACAGCTTGTAATTTGTTACTTATTCCAGCTAACCAGATAGGAGATTATTTTTTTAAACAAGAAGTTCAAGATATTTGAACATTTTAAAACTAGAAAGGAATATTATGAACGAAATTTTTAATTTTCGAGGGCAAGAAGTCCGTACTTTGACAATTGATAAGGAGCCTTGGTTCGTTGGGAAAGATGTTGCGGATATCTTAGGATATGCGAATTCAAGAAAAGCAATTTTTGACCATGTAGATGATGACGATAAGACAGATGGGGTAACGATTCGTGACGCCATGGGTAGAAATCAAAACCCTATCATCATCAATGAATCTGGGCTCTACTCTCTCATTCTTTCAAGTAAGCTTCCACAAGCTAAAGAGTTCAAGCATTGGGTGACATCAGAGGTCTTGCCAGCTATTAGAAAACAAGGCGGATTTATTCGTGAGGACTTGGACGAGGATGCTTTCATTGCTCTGTTTACTGGCCAGAAGAAATTACGTGAACAGCAAGCGACCATGCTAGAGGATATTGACTACCTCAAGAGTGAGCAACCGATTCATCCAAGCTATGCTCAAACGCTACTGAAGAAGAGAAAATCTCGAGTAGTTGCCTGTCTTGGTGGTATTGATAGTCCAGCTTATGCTGATAAACGCTTTGCTCAGTCGGTATTTAGACAAGCTGAGATTGATTTTAAGGAACATTTCAATATTAGTCGTTATGACTTACTGCCAAAAAAATTTGCAGAAGCAGCATTGGCCTATTGGATGACTTGGGAGCCAAGTACCAACACTAAGATGAAAATCATGGAACTGAACGCCTATGTTTTATAAATAAAAAAAGCACCTGACAGGAATCAGGCACTTACTAATATAACTAACTAAATTATAACACATACAGAGAGGGAATACAATGCCAAAAGCAGAGATTACTTATAAGCCAGTTGGCGTGAATGAAAAAGCAACTCATGGTGATTACAAGCACCTTTGTCAAATGTGGGAAGGCCTCACAGTTGGAACTGCAAAGGTATGGGCTACTGAGATGCGAGAACATCCTGATTTTAAACAGTTCATTGATAATCCAACGCACAAGATTGTCTTTATCAATTATGAAGGTTTTCGTTTATTCGTCAAATGGAAAACTCGCAACCGTTATCGGTCTAAAAAAGAAACATTGTCAGAGATGCTTGAAAATCTCAAGAAAGAAAAACAGTTAGGAGTTTAAATATGACAGAACCAACTTTATCAAGCCAATTGCTTGGCTTAGTAGTTATTTTTATCGGGATGTTTATCTTGCTGCTATTTACAGCTAAAAATGAAAAATCGGATGAGCAAAATGTTGTGGTCATCATCGAAGAAACTGAGGATTTTAGGGAAGTTGCTCGAAGAAACCTGAGAATGTGTGACAGAAAATCAACCTATGATACACAGCCTCCTCTAGGACTTCCTTCAGTGATTGAAGACGTGCCACAAGTTTTTAGAGTCTGCGTCGAAGATTATGACAGACTGGCTAGTGACTATCAGGAAGAAGCAAGAAATAATGATTTGCTAAGAATGCAAAATACGAATCTCTTAGAAGAAAATGGGCGTTTGCTTTACAAGGAAATGACTATGGATTTCCGTAGAAATAATCGGAAATGGGGAGCTCGGGTATGATGCTGATAAGGAGGTAACTATGTCTGAAATCAAATGGATTAAGATTACGACTGATATTTTTGATGATGAAAAAATACGTCTTATTGATGCACTACCAGATCATGATGCAATTTTGGTTATTTGGTTTAAAATCCTAGCTCTTGCTGGTAAACATAATCGCAACGGGCTTTTGATGATGTCGGATAAAGTTCATTACACTGATGAAATGCTCGCTACAATTTTTCAAAGACCTCTAAATAGTGTAAGAATGGCTCTAGGGGTCTTTGAACAGTTTGGAATGATTGAGATTATCGACGGTGTCATCACATTGCCAAACTGGGAGAAACACCAAAATATTGATGGTATGGAAAGAATCAAGGAACAAACACGGAATCGTGTAGCAAGACACCGAGAGAAGCAGAAAAATCTTGCTCTTGGTAACGTTACATGTAACGTTACAGTAACGGACGGTAACGCACTAGAAGAAGAAGCAGAAGGAGATAAGACTAAGATTAAGACTAGATTAGATAAAGATAAGAATATAACTACTACTAGTAGTGAGAATATCTTAGAACTTTTTCAGTCTGAGTTTCGTAGATTACTATCAGGTTTTGAGATTGAGGAAATCAATCATCTGCTAAATGAAAATAATGCTGAGCTAGTTAAAGAAGCACTGAAGACAGCTATTAATTTAGGTAAACCAAACATCAAATATATTGGTGGCATTTTAAGAAATTGGCAGATGAACCAAGTGACGACAATTGAACAAGTTCGACAATCGGAAAAGCAACACAAGGAGAAAAAATCAGGACAGGAGGTAAAAGACGAATGGGGATTTTAGAACTTATCGAGCAATTTGAAGATGACTTTTATCCGATCAGCGACGAAAAGAAATCTTTGCTTATAAAACAACCTCTTTCTACCGTTACTGCTTGCTTGTCAGATATGGCTAGCTGGCAGGCTTGCGGAGGTAAGGTATCATGGTAACTGATGCACTCGAGAAGATGGCCTTATCTTACCATAGAAATACTGAACAGCAGGATGAAATTTGCGAAAAGCATGGGATTCCCTTGATCAAAATCCTCCGGACAAATGACGTCCTTTGTCGCTTATGTGAATCGGAACGGATCCACGCAGAGAACCAATTGAAGGTGGATGAGCTGGCCGATGCGGAGCATGAGAGAGAGCGAAAGTTTTATCTTGAAAAATTCTCATTATATGATGATGTGCTGAAGAATGCTACTCTTGACAACTTCGACACACCGACTGAAAAAGAAGCGCAAAAGCTAGCTTTTGCAAAAAGGATTTGCCAGGAGTGGTCTGAGGGGGCTAGAAATAATGTTGTTTTTCAAGGAGAAGCTGGAACGGGTAAAAGCCATCTTGCCTTTGCGATGATGAAAAAGTTATCCGATGCAACAAAGGAAATTGCTATCTTTATCAATGTCACGGACTTGCTGATGAAAATCAAGGCGGACTTTAGTCAAGAAGAGTTCCTGGTCAATAAAATTGCCAGTGCAAAGTTTTTGGTCTTGGATGATCTCGGCATGGAGAAGGACAGTGAGTGGTCCTTCAGTATCCTTTACAACATTCTCAACAAAAGGGCCAATACGGTTATCACGACTAATCTGACTGCGCAAGAAATTCAGAAGAGATATGGTCGGCCGTTTATAAGTCGGTTGATGAAGGGTGTAGACAATGATCATCTGATGGTATTTAATGACTTGAAAAATAAAAGGAAAGATTACTTTTAGAGAGGTGGGACACCTTGTTATTAAAACTTTACTTCGTCTACAACGGACACTGCAAGTTATTTCTTGGTGATTTCAACAATGTGGACGAACTTATCGAACGGATGAAAGACCATCAGTGGGCTTTCTCAGGTATTACAAGACCAAAATTCAAGAAGCACATCGGGAAAGACGATGTGAGGTTTGATTATGGTGGGATAGATTGCTACTACTTAGCAACAAAATCAACGTGCCGAGAACCACGTTAAAAGCGAGCTAGAATATGCGTCAATCGGTCGTGTGACCTGGACGAGCGACTGCCCGTATTTAGCCGAATTCACAAAGGCAGTCGCATTTTTTGGAAAATGATATGAATGACTTTAAAGAAAAAGCCTTAGCTAAGTTGCTAGAGGAATTAAATCAACCACATGATACTGCACTTGACCGTATTCATAACTGGATATGCGATCAGGAGGATGAGGAATTATTTAAAGGAGTCTTAAAAGAACGATACTCTCTGAAGTGTGCTTTAATCCATGCTAAAGAAAAAGCTCGCAAATTTGCTGAAAACGGAGTCGCTTGTATCGATGATGCTACTGTCTTCAGATGGGTTCGAGAATATTTTATCTCAAATTCACAAGTATCTAACATCAAGCAGGTTCCTGTTGAATCTGTCAAGAAGAAGGTAGAAAAGCCTAAAAATCCTTCTGAAAATAAAGTTGATGCGATCAAAATTAAGAAAGAGAAAGGAGTAGTCGAAAAGCAAATGAGCATTTTCGATTTCTTGGATGAATGAAACATGAACAATGCAAGCGAGAAGCTGATAGACGATTGAAACCACCTGCAGATTTCTGGAGCTGGTGCTACTCGCAAATCACAACGTACAAATGGAGCAATAAGGACAAGACCATAATCGCTTCAGATTTGGACCTTGGCCATTGTATCGAGAAGCGACTTACAAAGTCATCACGGCTCACTTTTTACGACAAGACCTACTTTTTCTCAATCATTCTCAGTACCTCGAAGCGCATTGAGATCCAATCTTATGAATTTAGCTCGAAGCTGGTTGAAGGGAAACAATTTATTGATTGGCAGCTAACTAATCTAGAGCGCTTTGAAAATGACAAGCACACAAAGATTGGCCAAGACTACACCGGGCAATACTATCCGTATCTATTCGCTAATTTCTTTAGTGGTGGTTTTTACACAGGAAATATTTTTTATCCAAACAATTGGGAAAAGAGACTTCAAAAAGTATCTGAACTCAAATATTTGGAATTCGATAATATCTATTTTTGGGAAATTGAACGACTTTACAAATATAAGTTTGAAATCGAGTTTGCTCAGAAGATTCATGCTTACAGATTGGCCAACGAAATCATGTTTCCGAATTATAGAATCGGATTTACAAGAACCGTAGATATGCGGACCTTGAACCGTAGATGGCTTCAGAAGAATAAACAATTTTTCAAGAATTCAAATCGCAGCTTTAACGAATTTGAGTTGAGCCGTCGATTAAAAGAACGGAACGGCCAGTTAGTACCTGGTATCGAGTCTTATCTTACTTACCACGATATCAAGCACATACCAAAAGGTGTAGGGATCAATAAGTTTCAGAATTGGGTTATCAAGAATAGTATTGAATTCAATGAATATCTTGATTACCTCAAAATGCTACGAGAAATGGGCATTGAGCCTGAAGGTGATGCAATGCTCGTGCCAAAGGATTTTATGGCCATGCACAATCACACAGTCGGATTATACAATCAATTTGTTGAAGAAAGACGCAAACTGGAAGATAAGAAGAAACGCAAGCAGCTTGAATCTGAGTTTAAACTTAGAGAAGGAATGGATAAGACAATCAATGGATATGCTTTCCACGTCCCTAGAAAAGTGGCCGAACTGATCTACGAAGGGAAGAAACTCCATCACTGTGTAAGCTCATACACAGACAAGCATTTCAAAGGGGATACTTTAATAGTATTTGTACGCTTATCAAATCAACCAAAAACACCTCTTTACACACTAGAAGTAAAACAGGGTAAAATAGTTCAGTTTCGTGGCAAGTATAACCAGGACGTCCCGAATGATGTCTGGGACACAGCCAAGGAATGGATGAAGCAAACGAAATTAGTACAAAAAGCAGCATAAAGGAAAAAGGAGTTGGAAGATGAACGTTAAAGAACTAATCGAAAAAATCGAAGGTTTAAATAAAGTGTATGGAGAAAAATTTTATGTTTCATTGGACGATGTTTTGGATTTAGTGAAACAACTAGACGAACCGCAACCAGTCAAAGTACAGCAGTGTGTGGCGGATTGGTATGAGGAGAATAAGGATGATTTTGAAGGGAATTTGTTTCGATGTGTCTATAATATTACATCGATTTTTGACGGTGCTAAACTTAATGAGTTTGAAAAGTGGTTTCTAATTGCTGGCACAAAATCATTTCAGACTCTCGTCAACATGCACCAGTTTGGCTACGAGGTCGAGAAAGAGAAGCGGTATTTGGTGAAGGTGAAAGGGGTAAACGAAGAATGCGAGTATTTGGTTTTCGGGGAACTTTCGAATACTTGGAAGTTTAGAAGTCTTGGTAGTTTTGGAGAGCTTAAGAAACACCACACCCGCAAAGAACTCGAAGAAGCCAACTTTGGCTGGGTGTTCGATTGTCCAGGAGTTGAAGTTGAGGAGGTGGAGTGATGAGCTATGATTTGGAAATTTTAGCAAAAATAGAAAGCGGAGATTATATTTGCATAGATGAACCTGAGAATAGTTCTCCGACCTATAATCTTGGGAAAATGTTTAGGGTTGCTATGGATTGGGATTTCAAACAAGGTACTATCTATAATGTTGCTCAGATTTTTGAAAACATTCAACGTGGTATCTCAGAATTGGAACAGTATCCTGAAAAGTATGTGCAGTATGAGCCTGAAAACAAATGGGGGACCGTCAGCAGTGCGTTAGAAGATTTGAGATCATTGAGAGATTGTATTTTAGGACAAGATATCGATACAAAATACTTATATGTGAGGTGGTAACATGAAACGACCAAACAGATACCCGTACACACGAAGTCAATGGGTTGAAGAAATCGCTGATTATTATACATATGCAGACGATATTTATTTTACAAGTCATGTTTTAAAAAATAGACTCACTAGAGAAATTAAGAGCAAGGAGATGAAATAGTGATTATCAAGAATTACAAATATGATTATTCAGGTGGCAAAATCTACTACACAATCGATGTAGATGGCTATGAACAAGCCATGGAACACACAAAGACAGAGTACGGAAGTGTACAAAGAAATGATATTGATGATTTCTTAAGCACGGTTGAGGAATACGACCTTCAAGAAGCTGAGACGATTGAAGCATTCGTTGACTTTCAAAATGATTTGCTCTTGTATGGAATTGGTTTTGAATTGAGAAATGAGGTGGAGTGATGAGTTATGAGTGTTCGAATTGTTGCAAAGAAATTGAAGATGAGTTTCTGGTAGTGCAAGAGAATCATGTTATTCTTGCGTTATTTAACGATGTTGAAAATTGCTTCTGTAGTCAGCAATGTGTCAACGATTTCTTAATGATTGAATCTAAATACTTATCAAATGGAGATATACCATACGATGATGAGGTGGAGTGATGAGCATGCTTGAAATATTCTTATCTAAGAACGATCTTGAACATATTGCGAACGGGCATGATTTAAAAATTAAAATAAGGGATAGTAGGGCTTCAAAAGTAGATGGAATTATTTTGAAACTCGATTTGGTAAATGATACCACGAACCCTTTGATAAATTATAAATATAAACTAATTAACACAGAACAGCAGAATTTTGCAAACAATTTTTCAGGAGGGGCCACATGAAACGATTCATCGCAATCTGGATTTTTGTCTCTGCTGGATTGAACATCTGGCAGAGTATCCACATTAAAGAACTAGAAGAAAAGCGCCCGATTGTAATCTACAAAGCAGATAATCAAGGCGCAGAAATCAAAGGCAGAGTCGTCCACAAGGAGAAGATTGGTGAACTCTACACGATCACAATACAGAACTACGGCATTTTCGTAGTCACTAGAGAGCAATTTGAGAAAATCAGAGTAGGGGATGAGGTGAAGATTTGAAATGAAATGCGAGCTATACAACGATCATTTTGAAAATGCTAAAAGGTATCAGATTCCAAGGGCGCAGTTAATTATCGCTGATATTCCTTATAATCTAGGTAATAATGCGTATGCTTCTGATCCGAGGTGGTATAAAGATGGGGATAACAAAAACGGCGAGAGCAAGCTAGCAGGAAAGTCATTTTTTGATACGGATAATGATTTCAAAATCAATAATTTCTTTGACTTTTGCAGCCGTTTGCTTAAAAAAGAGCCAAAAGAAAAAGGGAAGGCGCCTGCTATGATTGTTTTTCACGCTTGGCAACAGCGAGAAATGGTTATTGAATGTGGTAAAAAACACGGCTTTAATAACGCTTATCCGCTCTATTTTACAAAGAAATCAAGCCCACAAGTACTGAAAGCTAATATGAAAATCGTTGGTGCGGTTGAAGAGGCAACGGTATTATATCGCGATAAACTTCCTAAATTCAACAATGGCGGGGCTATGATACTTAATCATGCTCCTTGGGAAAAAGATAGCTCTTATCCTGTTATACATCCAACGCAGAAACCGATACCAGTTTTAAAACGATTGATTGAAATATTTACTGATCCAGATGATGTAGTTATCGATCCAGTAGCTGGAAGTGGCTCAACCTTGAGAGCTGCAATCGAAATGGGAAGGGCTGCTTATGGCTTTGAAATAAAAAAAGATTTTTACAAGAAAGCGCAGGAGCAAATGCTCTCAACCTTTCAAACCAGTCTATTCTAGGCTGCTATATCAGACTACGATATTTGATTTTTTAGGAGAAAAACAATGAACAATACAGAATTAGAAAACAAGGTTCAACAATGGTTTGTTGATAGAAATCTACATGAAGCAAATCCAGTCAAGCAGTTCTTGAAGCTGATGGAAGAGTCAGGAGAACTATTTGAGGGTGTCGCAAAGGATAAATCTGAACTGATTTACGATGCGCTTGGTGATATTCAAGTCGTATTGATTGGGCTTGAGCAACAAATCAAGAACGGTGCTCAGATTTCAGCTAATCAACAGGAACTTGAATTGCTGCTGATGGTTTCAAGTTTGGGCAATATCGCTCAGAAACTATACGCTCATGTCTGTCACAATGAGACGAAGATGCCTCTGATTAAATCTGACTTGATGTTTCTTGACAGTGTGATTAGTTCTGTTTCATTTTTTAATGGGACGGACGCAGACAGTTGCTTGCAGATTGCTTATGATGCTATTAAAGACCGCAAAGGTAAGATGATTGATGGGGTGTTTGTGAAAGAGGAGGATTTATAAAATGAAAAGACTAGGTATTGTTTTAGGTGCTGTATTTGTAATCGTTGTATCGCCGTTTGTAGTTCAGTATGGATGGAATGAAATTATCACAACAATCATTCCAGTTGGTAAAATTACAGTCTGGCAAGCGTTCGGTATGGATATGCTACTATCTTTCATTTTTCCTGTGTCATCTAGCAAAAAAGTATCTGAAGAGGAATTTTTATATTCTATAAAGAGTGGCATTTCAAAAATTATTACATGTGCATTTTTTATTTGGCTAGCTAGTTTGTTTATTTAAGGAGGATTTAAGATGATACCAAAATTCAGAGCTTATGATAGTGGCTCATTAAATCGTATGTATCAACCGGACGAAGTGATGGTTGGAAATGGCGATATCTGGATTATTGATGAGGACTCTGTTGCTGGTGAATGGATTGTGAACAATGACCTTAACCTCATGCAATCAACTGGCATCAGAGATATAACTAATCAAGAAATCTTTGAAGGTGACGTTGTTAAAACCACTAGATTTGTTGGAAGAGCTGACGAAGTGGGCGGTTTTTATGAGTATGACAAGGAATTTATAGGGATTGTTAAGCAGCTTGAGGGTTCTTGGGTAATTGATACGGGCAGTGACGCAGTATGTTTATGGACTGAAATTGAAGAAAATGAAATCATCGGCAATATCTATGAAAATCCAGAGCTTTTGGAGGACGTAAATGAAACCTTGTAAATATCCATATTCAGGAAGAAGAAAAAAGCAAGAAACACCGTCGCCATTATTTTCTGCACGACCAATTTTAAACGAAGTTCCAATTGTAGAAGAGGTCAAAGTTGATTTCGGAGTTGAAGCTAATTTTGGGCGTTCATATCCAGAAATGGTAATACATTTAGATATTTCTGGATACGGAAATAGAGTGCATTCAGTACATCGCTTTCCTGGAACCTTACTGAGTGTCGGTGAGTCAATTCAGTTAAAGATGCTTTTCTATAGAAGGCTTAAAAATTTTACTACAGATCGTTTCTTGACGTTTAGGGAATCTGACTGGAAGCTCTTTATCCGTGACCTTGTCAACGAATTTGTGCATTAAAAAGTTATTGAGGAGATGGAACATGAGAATAAAAACATCAAATGATTCTATTATCAACGTCGATAGCGTGAAGCATAGCGTCACAATTGAAGGAGTTGAGTTTGGTTCAGATTGTAGCGCTTTAGTATCTAAGAATAAAGACGGAACAGGAACAATTACTCTGATATTTGAAGGGAAAATTATTTAAAATACGCAAGGAGATTTGCAAGATGCAGCTAAGATTGAAAGAACTTAGAGAGGACCTAGGGCTCTCTGTCAAAGATATGGCTAGGGATACGGGTGTTTCACAAAACACAATTCACTTGTACGAACGGGGTGGGTATCCGTCGATTAAGCAAATTGAAATGATTGCTAAAACTTACGATGTGAATCCTGCTTGGTTAGTTGGATGGGTAGATGATGAAATGCAACCTGCAATTCAGGTAGTTGAGAAAATCATCTACAAAGAAAGTCCAACAGCAAGACTGCCAGATTATCACAATAACAATAACGACGGTAAAATTATCAAATGGGTTAAATCTAAAAGATACATGGGAGGTAAGGTTTGGTCAAAAAGAACTTAACAAAAGCACGAAGGGATTATCTCGAGTTTGAACTCGATGATAAATATTTAAAGATTGACAAACTTATCGGTCAACGAAGGCATGAGTTGGAACGATTGTACGAGGTTAAACATCTTACTGTTCCTGGTATTGATGATACTGGAGCAAGTGGCAGTGGGACATTCGTCAACAGGTCGGAGAACTTAGCGGTTGCTTACGCAAGCGATCCTATGATTTTAAGATTAGAAAATCTCCAAAATGCTATCTCCCAATTACTAGATAATCTAGAACCAGATGACAAAAAAATCTTTTATCTTCGCTGGGGAGAACATACTGGATACGACTGGATTCAAGTTTGGCACATCATGGAGAACGGAGAAACTGGGTACTTGTATAGACACAGCAAGCAGATTTACAGAAGACGTGAAGTGATTCTCGATACACTTTCAAATTTGCTCTTTATGTAAAGTTGTCAAAAAAACATATAGAATTGACAAAAACAATGTGGTAAATTAGTATCATGAAGAATAGCAGAGAGAACCTCTGCTTTTTTTTGTGCATTAAAAAAGGAGGTGAGGATATGTGGTAGTTGTTGAACCAATCAGAAATAGAGATGATGTTCAGCTTATGATTGAATGGCTGACGTTGCATAGTGCAGTCAAAGAGTCAGATAGACAACGCAACCTCATGCTCTTTCTTTCTGGTGTTAATTTGGGATTTCGTATTGGTGATATCGTTAAACTGAAAGTAAAGCACGTTAAAGGTTGGCATGTCCAGATCGTCGATGAAAAGACAGACAAGCCAACCAAACGAAAGATGCCAAGGAAATTCAAGAATGCAATGAGGCAGTACATCAAAGATAAGAAAGATGAAGACTTCCTCTTTCCAAGCCGAAACGGAAAGCATCAGCATATAAAACCTAACACAGCTTACAAGATCATAAAGAGAGCCGCTGAAGAAGTCGGTCTGGAAAATATAGCGACTCACTCAATGAGAAAGACCTTTGGTTTATTTATGTACGAACAAACAAAGGATGTCGCTCTGATAATGGACCTACTGAACCACTCAAGCCAAAGTATTTCACTGAGATACATAGGCAAAAACCAAGATTCACAAGACAGAGCCATGACTAAGTTTCAGGGCTTTTAATTTTTTTATTTTACTATCAATTCATTATCTTGAGGTTATGATGATTTCATTTAATGCATGCAGGATAAATGCTTGATAAATCTGAGTTAAAACTCATGTAGCGAATTCATTAGAATATGTAAAACAAGGAATTAGAACTATAAAAATAAAGGAGTTTGTTGTAGAATGATAAGTTTTTTAAAAAAGTTTTTTTGTAAATTAAATACAAATAAAACAACCAAAGAAAAAGATAATGAGGATTATGTATCTTTTGAATTTTTAGGCAGAGAAAGCATTCGAGATTTTCAAAACACTTTGCTAAAAAGTCTCCCAACGGTGGAATCTGCATCAAAGTCTATCAGCCTTTTAGCCGAATGCGGATACAAAGCTACGGATTCTAAACACAATGATTGAAGTTTCAACCAGAGCAGACCGAACAGAGTTTTATAATTCCGGCGAATGGAGAGAACTTCGCAAACTTGCACTTGAACGCGATCACTACGAATGTGTTTGGTGCAAAGATGAAAACAAAGTCACGAGAGAGAATCTAGAAGTTGACCACATCAAAGAGCTAGAGTTCTATCCAGAGTTCGCTCTTGACTTAGACAATCTTAGAACTCTATGCAAAGAATGTCATAATAAACGTCACGGTCGTTTCCAATTTCGAAAATCTAAAAAAATGATTGAGAAAAATTTCAGAACAGATGAATTTTGGGGATGACAATACCCCCCGGTCAAAAAAATCCAGTGTTTTAAAGGTTTTGGGAACCGGTGGGAGGGGTTAACTGTCCAAATTTTTAACAAAAAATTAAAGGGGGTGGGGGGTAATGGAAGAATACTCAGAAAAAAATATAAAAGAATTAGAAAATCAGCTACTTTCTAAAATCGGATATTTTAGTCCTAGAAAAAAGGATGCGATCCAGTACGAAAAAGTGAATCGTTATCTTTATCTCGTCAGACTGCTCTATGAACTGAAAGCTAAACTTCATGAAGACGGATTGGTCATCACGGTTCACAATGGGCAACAGAGATTCCAAAAAGCTAATTCTCTCATCAAGGAAATCAACACAACCAGCAATCAGCTTTTGGCGATTGAGAGATCGTTTGATTTTGAGGTGGAAAACTCGCCTGTTGAAAAACCGACGTCTGGAAGTGATCTGTTATGATTTCTCATCCGCTGGTTGATGACTACATCAAAATGGCCGAGAGTGGAGAAATCGTCGTCAACAAAGAAAGAAAGTTGCTGTTTAAAATCATCAAAGAGAAAATCTATCCTCGTGATGATCTATATTTTGATAATGACCTAATTGAGAAATTTATTCGGTTTACGGAAAAGAACTTTTTCCCTCTAGCGAAATACCAGCTTTTCTTGACCCCGTTCATTTTTCTTTTTAGGAAAGAGGACGGGGAGCCACACTTCGACGAGTATCTATATACTTTAGCTCGTGGGGGTGGTAAGAATGGTTTCATGTCTGCCAGGTCCTCGTTCTTTATCAGTCCTATCTACCCTATCAGAGATTATGATGTGACTATCACTGCGAACTCTGAGAAACAGGGTAAGGTTTCCTTTGAGGAGGTTTATGAGACTATCCAAAGGCGTGGTCTTGAAGACCATTTCTATCTAACTAAAATGTCTATCACAGGTCGAGCGAATAACTCGGTCTTTTCTTTTCGGACGAATAATCCGAAAACGATGGACTCTGCTCGTGATGGCTGTCTTGAGTTTGACGAGATTCACCAGTTTGAAGATGACAAGGCTGTGAAGGTTCAAAGGTCCGGTCTTGGTAAGATTGCTCATGCTCGGACTTTCTACAACGGGACGAATGGATATGTGCGTGAGGGATTTTACGACAAGTTGATAGAGAAGTCTATGCAAATCTTGAATGGAGAAGTTGATGATTTCAGGCTATTCCCTTTCATCTGCAAGCTAGATAGTACGGATGAAGTGGACGATATGAAGAATTGGCCAAAGGCAAATCCGATGTTGGATGAAAGCACTCCTTACGCTAAGAGGTTGCTTGCAAGAACCAAGGCTGACTATGATGATCTTGAGTTGGAACCGTCTGGCCGTCAGGAGTTCATGACTAAACGGATGAACCTTCCTGAAGCAGACCTTGAGAAAGATGTCACCTCTCGAGAAAAGCTAGTTGCTTGTTTGCGTTCTCCTGGTATTGACTTGAAAGGTCGGTCATGTGTTGCTGGGTTTGACTATGCGAGCATCCGAGACTTTGCGAGCGTTGGTTTGCTATTTAAAAATGGTGATGAGTTCATCTGGAAGCAACATTCATTTGCACGAAAATCGTTTTTGAAAGTTTTCAAGCTAAAAGCGCCTATTGAAGAATGGGCTGAAAAAGGCTTGTTTACGATTGTGGATGGTCCTAGCATTGATCCACGGCTTTTGATTGCCAAGCTTGAGGAATGGAGAAATCTTTATCAGATTGAACTTGTATGCGCCGATGGCTTTAGAATGGACTTGCTGAAACCTCTTTTGGAAGAGGCTGGATTTGAATATGAGTTCTTACGGAATCCAGGGGCTATCCAGTCTAAGGTTGCACCAATCATTGAAGATGGATTTGCTAATGAGCGTTTTGTCTTTGAGGGTGATAACTCAATGATTTGGTACACAGATAATACCTACGTCAAAGAGGACAAGGATGGCAACAAGCGTTTCTTGAAAAAAGAACCTGTCAGAAGAAAGACGGATGGTTTCCATGCTTTGATAGCTGCTCTCTACAAGCGTGAGCTGGTGCAAGAGTCAAATGTCGGGGAATTCCTAGATATGATTGATAGTTGGGAGTTTTAATTAAAAATAAATTTGGGTGGGTGGTCGGCAGAAATTAAAAGAAAGGAGGAAGAGCATTGGGGTTACTGAATTTATTTAAGCGTGAAGTGCCAGAGGTTGGGTTTGAGTTCGAGGATCTTGAGCGGATGTTTGGAAATCTGCAACTCAAAAGCTTAGCGATTGATAAGTCAGCCGAGTTCATCGCTCGAATTTTTGCTAAGTCAGCATTTAAGTATCAAGAAAACGGTAAGGCTAAGCCTTCTGATTGGGACTATTTGCTGAATGTAAGGCCTAACAAGAACGAATCTGCGTCAGATTTTTGGCAAAAGGTCGTCTATCGGTTGATCACTAAGAATGAGGTCCTAATTTTTCTTACAACTGATGACCAGTTGCTTGTTGCTGACTCTTACACACGGACTAAATATGCTGTTTATGATGATGTGTTTGAGTTTGTAACTTGTAGAGGATATACTTTTGAGAAGCGTTTTCGGATGAGTGAAGTCATTTTCTTACAGTACAACAATAACCGACTGCAAGATTATATTTCTGACTTATTTGCTGATTACGAGAAGTTGCACACTCGTTTGGTCGAGGCCTTGGCTAGGAATAATCAAATCAGAGGAACACTGAAAACCAAAAATAATGGGAGTTTTGATCAGCAGATGCGTGATAAACTCCAATCATATGCTGATGGTCTTTTTAAATCATTTAGCACCAAGACGATTGCCATTGTTCCAGCTCAAGATGGAATGGAATATTCCGAGCATACGAATACAACAGGGACTTCAAATATTTCTGTTGATGAGTTAAAGAAACTTCGTCGGCAATTTGATGATGAGGTCGCGGACGTCTTAGGGATTCCAACAGCTTTAAGTCATGGCGATATGGCCAATCTTGAAAATAGCCAAAAAATGTTTAATAGTTATTGCTACCAATCACTTGTTAAGAAAATGAGTGATGGGCTTAATTTCGCCTTGGTATCAAGACGGAAATACGAGCGCAATAATCTATTTGTAATCATCGGCGAAGGTCAGAGAGATAAGTTTGCACTTGCTGGAAACATTGATAAGCTTATTTCTTCTGGAGCAATGACTCGAAACGAGGTGCGCTCTGAACTTGGCTTAGAATCTGTCCCTGGTGGCGATAAATTCCTCATCACCAAAAACTATCAACTTGGTGAACAGTTAGAGAAAGGAGGTGAGAAAGAAGATGAAAGTAATTCCGATTAAGGGTACGATTGTATCAAACAATGACAGATGGCTTTACGACTGGCTTGAGTGGGATGCAACCGCTCCGAAAGATGTTGTCCTCCCTGAAAGTGGTGAACCAATTGAGGTTCATATCAATTCGGGTGGTGGAGATGTTTATGCTGGTAGTGAAATCTACACTGCTCTACGCTCGTATCCTGGCGACGTGACCGTGAAGATTGTCGGCATTGCAGCAAGCGCAGCAAGCGTGATTGCAATGGCAGGAGATACGGTTGAAATCAGTCCGACTGCCCAAATCATGATCCACAATGTCTCAACTCAAGTAAATGGAGACCATAATACTCTGCTTCATGAAGCTGGGGTACTAGAAGGGTTTAACAAATCTATCGCTAGCGCTTATGTTCATAAGACTGGAAAAGCTCTAGATGACTTGCTTGGCTTGATGAACAAGACTACCTGGTTTGATGCTGAATCAGCTTTGAATCATGGATTTGTAGACAAGATTATGTTTACAAATGAAGTCGCTCCGACTCTGGTAGCGAGTGAAACTCCTATGATCCCAAGTGATTTTATCGAAAAAATGAGGTCAGCAATGACACCGGATATCGATAAAATCGCTGAGTTGGTGGCTGATAAGCTAGAAGCTCGACAAATTGAAAAAGAGGCTTTCGAAAATAGCGAATTTGTACAGAAGAAATTCAATTTTCCAGAAAGTCCAGAAAATAACACAGACAAGGCTGTTCCTAAAGGGTTCGGTCTTTTTATGTTTTAAGAAAGGAAAAAACAGAATGACAATGCAATTATCTAATCAATTTGAAAAACAACGTCAGGCATTTTTGGATGCCGTTTCAAATGGTGCACCTCAAGAAGAGCAAGCGAAGCTATACAATGACATGATCGAGTCCATGACAAATGAAATGATGGCTCAAGCTCGTGATGCTGCCCGTGAAGAAGTTTCTACCTTGAATCCATACGATGCCAAGTTGACCGCTGAAGCTCGTGAGTTTTTCAATAATATTGAAAAGGCAGCACCTGAAGGGATTGAAAAATTCATCCCGCAAGAGATCATTGACCATATCTTTGAAGATTTGGTGCAAGCTCGCCCACTCCTTCAACATATCGGCCTTAAAAATGCTGGTATTCGCTTGAAATTCCTCAAATCAGAGCAAACAGGCCAAGCTGTTTGGGGTAAAATCAATGGAGAAATCCAAGGACAACTTAAACAAAAATTCAATGAAGAAGAAGCAATCCAACACAAATTGACTGCTTTCGTTGTAATTCCAAAAGATGCTGAAAAATTCGGCCCAGCTTGGTTGGCAAAATTCGTCTCTGTTCAAATCACAGAAGCCTTTGCAGTTGCCCTTGAAGCTGCTTTCTTGAATGGTGATGGGGATAATAAACCTATCGGACTTACTCGTACTCTTACAGGAACTGTTTCAGGAGATCATACAACTCATGATGAAAAAACAGCTCAAACTACTAAGTTGACTTTTGCCGACTCAGCAACCGTAGTCAAAGAATTGACAAAAGTATGTAAATACCATTCAACAAAAGCTGATGGCACTACTCCAGTTGCAGTTGAAGGCAACCTTGTAATGGTTGTTAATACAGCCGATGCTTGGGATGTGAAGAAACAATACACTTCATTGAACGCCCAAGGAACCTACATCACTGCAATGCCATTCAACATTATCTTGGTAGAATCTGTGGCGCAGATGGCTGGTAAAGTAACTACATTTGTCAAAGGTCGCTACGATGCCTTTGTCGGTGGTGGTATTTCACTTGGTCGCTACACAGAAACCTATGCTTTGGAAGATTTGAATCTCTACACTGCTAAGCAATTTGCTTACGGTAAGGCTCACGATGAGAAGACTGCGGCAGTCTGGACTCTACAACTTCCACAAGCCTAATCTAGGAGTTGAATCATGACTCCAGAAGAACAACTTCATCCACTCCTTAAATCTTTCAAGGAGCGGATGAGGATTTTTCATACTGGAGAGGATAACAACCTCTCTAAAATGTTGGAAAGTTCTGAATCAGCCATCCTCAGTCTGGTCGGTAGCAAGGACTCTGCTGATCCACGAGTGAGAGAGCTTATTTTAGAACGTGCTCGATATGTCTACAATGATCAAGTTGAATTTTTCTACGGGAACTTTCAAGGGGATTTGATGGCATTATCACTAGAAAATTACAAATTGGAGGAAAAACATGATTAAGGTTTTAAAAGGCTTTTATGACCTCAAAGAATGGGTATATCGTTCTACTGGCCAAGAGTTTGAAGCGACAAAAGAGCGCTTTGATGAAATCGATGGAGCGCTACCTGGCTTTGTTGAATGGTCACAAAAACAACCAGAAGTAACAACGCCTGATGTCCTATCAGACTAACCGCCCTAGCTATCGCTACAAAAAGCCCGAGGCTCAAAATGGAGACCTAAGAACCCCCTTGACTTTCTATACTTCTAAAGTCGAGGAGGGGCTTCATGGTCGTGATGTGTCTCATGAGAAGGCTTTTTTTACGATGGGCCAAGTTTACTCCCCTAGTTTCAAAGACATCGAGATTGCAACTGGTAAGTCTATGCAAGCTAAGATGACTTTGAAAATTCGAGATCCTTTGTCCGATTATCAGCCAAAGAATGAGCATTTTGTCGAAGTTGGCGATATTCGTCTAGGTGGCAAGAAATGGCAAATTATCGATGTTCGTCCTGATTTTGACAATCGGGATTTTTTGATAGTCGTTATTGGTGGTGGTCAAGATGTCTAGTGGTGCAGAATTGAGAGGCTTTGACGATGTCTTGAGAAACATTGAGGTACACCTTGGTGATAACAAGGTCAAACGTGCTGCCAGTCGAGCCTTGAAGGCAGTCGCAAACGAGACTCTAGAAGAGTTTAAAGGTGCTCTACAGGTCTACAAAGATACTGGAGAAACCGTTGAAAGTGCTACTGCTGGACGTGTGACGGGTCTTGCTGCTGGCGTCCCTGTTGTGAAAATCGGTTTTGGTGAAGGGTCTCGTTGGCGCTTGGTTCACTTGAATGAGTTTGGATATGGTAAGAACCCACATCCAAGGGGGTTCGGTGTCATCAGACGTTTTTCAGAGGCTCATGCTAAGACGTACAAATACAGAATCGCTAGTCATTTGAAGACGGAGGGGTTTTAGATGGTCAAAGATAAGTTTAATGAACTCTATGAGGCTTTGAAAAAAGATGAGTCTTTAGCTGGAATCAGTATCAAATCTTTTAAACGTCCTAACTCGTTACCAAATAATGAGCCAAGTATTGTTATTAGACCAGTTGGTCCGCCGATGCAGGCAGTTCATGGCAGTAATACGAGTCTGGCTAAGACATTTATCTATCAGGTCAATGTAGAGTCTACTAATTATACGGAGTGCAAAGTACTCCAAAGAAAAATCGAAAAGATTATGGAAGACCAGGAATTTTATCAAACCAGTGGTGGTTTGGATGAATGGATTCCAGAAATCAAACGCTATGTAGACGCTCGGACCTACAAAGGTCGGAGTGCTCTATACGAAGAATACTAAATTAAAGAAAGAGGTGCTATAAATGGCATTAGTTGGTTTTAAACGCATGACAATTCGTGTGTTGGATGGAGAAGCTACTCCAACACTTGGGAAAAACCTTTTCGTGGTAGAAGGTAAAACCGGTGAGGGTGCGACTCGTACCGCTAAAATTTCAGGTCTTGCAAGTGATCCAGTAAAAACCTATGGTAGTGATGTCGCTTACCACGTATCAAACCGTGGTGTTGGCGATGTGAAGATGGAACTGACTGCGGTTGATATCCCTTCAACAGTACTCGCTAAAATCCTAGGACATCAAGTCAAAGATGAAATCATTGGTATTGGCGCTGATACAGTTGCTCCATACTGCGCTGTTATGCTTGAGTCTAAGACTGCAAATGGAACTCAGGCACAAGTCGGATTCTTCAAAGGACAATTTTCAATGGACGCTGAAGAACTTGAAACGCTTAAAGATAAGCAAGAAGAACTTCCAGATGACAGCTTGAGTTTCGCTGCTATTGCAAGTGATGACACTGAAACAGATGGTCTTTACTATGTGAAATACATTGGTAAAGATGATGCTAAACTCAAAAAATTCAAAGGGCAACTTAAAATGGTTGCTGCAGGGTAGGAAGAGGGCGCAAGCTCTCTTTTTATCTTTTTTCTAGAAAGGAAAGTAAATGGCTAAGGTTAAATTTTTAATTAAAAATGAAAAGGGTCAAGATATTCAAAAAACTAGTAAGGAAATCACTACTAAGGACTATCGTGACTACCTAATCCTCAATGAAGCACTATCTTCTGACTTGTCCGAAGTTGAAAAACTAGACAAGCAATTGGAATTTATCGCCTCATTATTTGAAGATTTGGAAGTGGAAGAACTTTTGAAATACACAGATATGGCGGATATTTTTGCGGTATTTACAGATATCTACTCTCATTTGGTGGGTGATGTTGACCCAAAGGAGAAAAAATAAAGCCGAGTGAAGCACTGAAACGGTTTTATGGTTTTGTCAAACAAGCTACTGAAGGACCATACGGCATGAGTATCCGTGATGTTATGGATACGAGCTGGGAGGACCTGATGGGCGTTCTTGGTGAAACTGAATCTGCTAAAGCTGAGGAAGTCATGGATCTTGCTGACTTTCTAGAAATGATTTAAAAAGGAGGATTTGAATGGCAGGTGGAACGCCGTTAGGTCAAATGTATATCGAGCTAGGGCTGGACGTGTCGAAGTTCAATCCTACTCTAAATGGTGCTAAGAATGCGGTTAAATACTTTCAAAGCAATGTAAAGGCGCTAGACAGCTCCCTTAAAAACAATGGGAAAAACACAGACTTGCTTCAAGCTAAGTACAAGACACTTGGCCAAGCTATTGAAGCGCAAAGAAAAGTCTTGGACCAGATGAAGAAAAGTTTTGATACTCTCGAACCTGGTACAGCTAAGTTCGACAAGGCTGCTGCTGAGATCGAACGTGAGAATGCTAAGTTGGCAGCTATGGAAGGTCAACTCCGTAACGTGCAACAAGCTTTGATAGCGGTAGGCAAGGAGAATAGCTTTGCGAATCGTATCAATAAGTTTGGGGACGGCCTTATTAAAAGTGGCGATAAAATCAAGACTTTTGGTGATAGTGTTTCAAGCCTAGGAGGAAAACTAACTACTGGTTTGACTCTTCCTTTGGTTGCTAGTGTTGGTATGGTCACGAAAGCTGCGTCTGACTATGAATCTGCTTTTGCAGGTGTGAAGAAGACAGTAGACGAGACTGCAACCGTATCCTACAAGAACTTATCTGACGGCATTCGTCAGATGGCTAAAGAATTGCCAGCTAGTGCGGTTGAAATTGCAAATGTCGCAGAAGTTGCTGGTCAGTTAGGTATCAAGGCAGAAGATATTCTTACATTCTCCCGAACTATGATTGACATGGGAGAATCAACGAACTTAAGTGCGGAAGATGCTGCAAGCTCTATCGCTAAGATTGCGAACATCCTCGGCTTGACATCAGACGAATACAAACGATTTGGCTCGTCTGTTGTTGATTTAGGTAACAACTTTGCGACAACTGAGCGTGATATCGTTGAAATGACCAATCGTTTGGCGGCTGGTGGTCGACTAGCTGGTTTGACTGCTCCGGATATCCTTGGTCTTGCTACTGCTATGAGCTCTGTTGGCATCGAGGCTGAGGCTGGTGGTACCGCTATGACTCAAACTTTGACTGCTATTGGGAATGCTGTTTCATTGACAGGTAAGGACGCGGCAGATGACTTGAACCTCATCGCTAAAACTGCCGGAATGACCTCAGAGGAGTTTCAACAGGCGTGGAAAGAGAAACCAGTCGTTGCTTTGCAATCCTTTATCAAGGGTCTGAAAAATGCTCAAGATAAAGGCGTGAACATGAACGCTATCTTGGCGCAACTTGGAATGACGGGTATCCGACAAAGTAACATGCTGAAATCCTTAGCTCTAGCATCTGATAAAATGGGCGATGCTGTTGATCGTTCAAATAAGGCCTGGAAAGAGAATACTGCTCTGACTAATGAAGCTAACAAGCGATACGAGACAACGGAGTCACAATTGAAGATGTTTAAGAACCAGGTAACTGACTTGGCTATCGAGTTTGGGGGGCCTCTTTTGAAAGCTCTCCGTGATGGTCTAAAAGCTGGGAAACCTTGGATTGATACACTCGCTAAAATGGCTAAACAGTTCAGTTCTATGTCTGAAGAACAACAAAGAAATGTTCTCAAGTGGGGAGCATTAACTGCCGGAGCTGGTCCAGCTTTAAGCATTTTAGGTAAAGGTCTTGGAATTATCGGAAACTTTACCAAAGCACTCGGTTGGCTTACTAAGGGAACTGGTAAGGCAGTAGGTGGCATGTCCTTGATGCTCAAGACTTTCCAAGCTTTTCGAACAACTGGGAATCTATCTTCTGCCTTTAAATTGGCCTCTGGTGGAGCTGTAGCGCTTGGTAATGCAACGGCATCGGCTTCGACATCTACTGGGCTCTTGTCAACTGCAATGGGTGGCCTCGGAAATCCATTAGGCTTGATAGTTGGTAGCCTTGCTATTGCGACGGCTGCTGCTGTTCATTTTGGAAATGAGAAAGACAAGGCTCGTATTAAAACGGAAGAATTTGGCTCTCAGCTAAGCGATACTGCTCGCGGAGAGTTGCGAAGCTTTCAAAAGACTGTTGATGAAACCAGTACAGCCGTCGCAAACTTCGGAACTCGTGCTGGAGACGCTGAAAAGGTATCTGGAGCCTTTAAAAAGCTCTATGAAGAAGTTGTTGCTGCTGCTGATAAGACCAACAAACGAATGGAAGAGTTGGGGGCTAAGTGGGGCCTCAGTGAAGAAGATATTGCGAAAGCAAAAGAAAAAAATGCCCAGGTCGTGTCTAACACTGAGTCCATGATGAATCAAATCAATGAGATTTATCAGCGTCATAACGGAGATGCGAGCAAGTTCTCTCAAGAGGAGAAAGAAATCATCCTGAACAATCAGAATGAGATGATTAAGGCAAAACTGTCTATGATGAATCTGTCAGCTGAGCAACAAAAGGCTGCTTTACAAGCTTTGAATGGTGATGTCAGAAGTCTGAATGAAACACAATTGAAGCATACTAAAGATGTTTTAAAACAAGCACTTGATGAGGAGAAGAAACTCTACGAGAATTCAAAAAGTGAGCTGAAAGAGTTGCTAGACGGAAAGGCTATTGACCAGGAGACTTACAACAAAAAACTGCAAACTCTAGAAGCAAACCACACTCAAACGATGGAAGCTCTGGGAAGTAAGTATTACCAGGTCATGCAAAATCTCGATGCAAAGGTGAAAGCTCGAACAGGGCAAAGTTGGAACTATTGGGAAGAAGCCAAGAAAGTTCTGGAAGAATACGGCCTATCCTATGAAGAAATCGGAAAGAAAGCTGCTGAAGCTTCTCAAAAGGTAGGTAATTCGCATAGCATCCTTGCTAACTATACTAGTGAGATGAGCAAGGAAGTGAAAGAGGCTAACGATGCCTGGTCATTGTTAGTCGGTAACATTGATAAGAATGGGAATTTTCAAGTTAAATCCAATGTTAAGGAAGTTATCGGAGAGGCTGCCAAATCTGCGGAAGGTTGGGGACAATTGCAGTTTATCGCTAAGACTGCGGATATCAACTCAAACGCTCGTGTGACTATAGCCGAGGCTCTTGTCGAATCTGGTAAATGGAAAGACATGACCCTAGAAGAGAAACAAGTAATTGTCAAGAACCAAGCTGGTCTACAAGCCATCTTTGATAGTGAAACCCATCTTAAAACATGGAACAGTATGCCAGCTAAAGTTAAGGAACTCCTCATGAAAAATGCCGATGTCATGAACAAGGCAGAGGAAGCTTCTAAGGCTCTATCTAACTATGAATCGCTCACACCAAAACAGAAAGAGTTGCTGGCCAATGATGAGAGTATCCAAAAAGCAGTAGCTCGCTCTACTGATACTTTGACAACTTGGAATGCTACGACTCCATTTACAAAAGATTTGAAGGCAGATCCTACGAATGTTTTGAACAATGGCCAGTTATCTATCGATAAGATTACGGCTTGGAATTTTGCATCTGCTGAGACTAAGTCTCTGGATGCGGTGGATAATACGAGCGCAGCTGTCGGAAGTGCGATTTTGAGTGTTAATTCACCCAAACAAGAATCTCCTATCAATTTGTTTGCTGCTGACCAAACAGGCGGTGTACGAAACGAGACGAGCGGTGCTATCAATGCTATCAAGCAATATGATCCAGTGAATATCCTTGCCAAGAATGGCACTAATGACACTGTCAGCGAGGTCAAAAGCGGTGTCAATGGTATCCAGGACAAAACGGTCACTATCAACGCTCGAGACAATGCTTCTAGTGTTCTTTCAGGTATTAAGAGCTGGATTGATAGTGTGACTGGTAATTTCTTTACGAATATTTTTGCGAGCAAGCATGCTCACGGGACCAACTATCACCCGGGTGGCCTTGCTATCGTCAATGACCAAAGGAACAGCAATTATAAAGAAATGGTTACTCTTCCGAATGGTCGGAGTTTCATCCCACAAGGTCGAGATGTTTTACTTCCTCTACCAAAAGGTTCTAAGGTATTGCGAGCGGATAAGACCAGACGTTTGATGCGTGAGATTGGTGTTCCGAAATACGCTTCTGGTATCGGGATCCCTAGCGATGCGAAATTCCTCCGTGAAATGGAAGAAGCGCAACGTAATATCACAATTCAGACTACTAGTGTCCAAAATAGGCAGGATACAGAAAAAGTCGTGTCTGAGATGAGGATTCTGAGGTCAAGTTTAGAAAAATTGCTTACTGCTATCCTTAACAAGGACACGAACGCTTATCTGGACAGCTCAAAAGTTACGGATATTATTACCAGGAAGCAGAATGAAAATGAAAGATTACAACTGTTGATGAAAGGAGTGATTGAATGAGTGTAGTCACTATGAATTTTAATAAAACGGATTTAAGTGATCTTATCGAAATCCATGATGTTCGTCGAAATATTGGGAACAATCGCTCCATCGCAACTTCCTACACTTCAACTATTGGAGTCAATGTTCAGCAACAAACTATCGATGCGAAGTTTATCGAAGTGGAATTCTCCATCTGGTCGAAAGACAGGAATACCCTCAAGCACAAGCTTGCGGGTATTTTTAATGTTAGCAGTGCTAAAAAGCTTGTCTTCTCAGACGAGCCTGACAAATACTATCTAGCCATGCCGATTGAAAGTATTTCGATGCAAGAAACGAGTGGGCGACGGTCAACTGGTTCTATAAAATTTATCGTGCCAGATGGCGTGGCGCATAGCTCTGCATACAAGTCTGTTACTGAGCCAATATCTGCGACAGATAGGCTTGTTTTTGAGGTGAATAACGAAGGCAACGTTGATGCGTATCCGATTATTACCATCAAGAACAACTCAGAGAATGGATATGTCGGCATTGTTAATGCGCAGTCTGCCTTTGAAATGGGGAATCGTGAGGAAATTGATGCCGAAATCGTAAAGGAATCTGAAGTTCTACTAGATTATCGAGGATCTAATATTCTAAAAGGGTTTCAGGATGCAGTAAAGAGAGTTGCTGTCACAAACGATAACAGAGAGCGTTTGGTCGGCACTCTTAGCAAAACTAGCCTTTGGGGGCGTCATCATATCGAACTATCAGAACGTGGGGCTTTTGAGAAAGACCGAAATAACGCTCAGAGTCTCACATGGGCCATCCCTACTGATAGTTCTGGAGAAGTGGGGTCATTAAATGACTACTTGCTTTGGAGACAGGTCTTTATGGCAGCAACTGCTAATCAGTATGGATTTATCAAGGTTACTGTATCTGATACGGATGGCAATTTTCTTTATGGCGTAGAAACATATAAACGCTATCAGACTCTTGATTGTGAATATAGCTTCTTTACAACAGATGGGAAAGGCGGATATAAGTACATCAAATGGTGGTACTTTATCGGTACTGGTGCTCAAGTTAGTAAACTAGATCCTTTTAGCGCCGAGAAAGGCTGGACAGAGTTGAAACGGAATGATGACAAAGTTCAGGTCTTTTTCAATGGTTCGTACTATGATTTTGTCACTCCTGAACTAAAAGACAAGAAATCAGCCAAAATCCATATCACTTTGGGAGCGGTCAGAGATAAGCCATTGCTACCTCACATGTACATCGATGAGTTTATGTATCGCAAGGATTTTGTTTCTGTTTCCAAAGATCTTCCAAACCGCTATCCCATCGGTTCTACAATCATCGTCAATAATGAGGAAGACACAATCATGGTTGATGGAATTAACAAGTTTGGAGATAGGGTTCATGGCTCCTCATGGATCAAACTTCCTCCAGGCAAAACCCAACTGGAGGTTTACACATCAAGTTGGGTCAAAAAGAAACCGACGGTGTCTATAGAATTTGAAGAAAGGTGGCTGTGATAATGCTTTTAACAATCCATGATATGAACCTACGGCAAGTCGCGTCTATCGATAATGACAAGCAGGGGACATTGAATTACTACGATGACTCATGGGTGCGTTATCTACCAACTAGTTCATCGACTTTTGACTTCACTGTCGCAAAGAAAAGTTTGACTACAGACTCCGCTCTTACTAAAATCCATAATCACCTAAACGAGAAAGCTTTTGTTTCGTTTGAGTATGGAGGGCGGACTCACCTTTTCACAGTTCACAAAGTGCTTGAGAATGAGCGTTCTATCGAGGTTAATTGCATCAATTTAAACCTTGAGTTAATCAATGAGTACGCAAATCCTTACAAGGCTACAAAGGCAATGACTTTTGTAGAATACTGTCAGGCTATGGACTTATTGAACTATACGTTGCTTTCTATTGGGATCAATGAGATTTCTGAGAAGCAACTAAAACTTGAGTGGAGCAATCAGGAAACTAAACTGGCCAGACTCCTTAACCTAGCTAAGCAATTTGGCGCAGAGCTTGATTTTGACACGAAGTTGCATGCAGATAGCTCTATCAAGTCCTTTACTGTGAATGTCTACCATGAGAATGACGGTGAATATCAAGGAGTTGGGCGAGATAGAACGGATATTAGTCTGACCTATGGTAAAAACATCGGCTCTATCACTCGTGAGATTGACAAGACTGGTATTTTTAATACTATCCGACCAACAGGGAATATGCTGACCGTAGAGGTAGATGACAGCGGAGAACGGCATCTCTCTAGTAAGAGGGTCAAGAACTCAGATGGCTCAACAACTGAGACGATTATTCGTACTGCGTCAGATGGGACGAAAAGTAAGACTATCGTTCATACCAAAATCACAAAGCTTGCGGACAAGACACGTATCACAACGACCACAACCACTCGTTCTGATGGTTCTATTGAGCAGACTGTAACAACTAGCAAGAAGGGCGGACCTTCAAATACTGAGAAACGAATCATAAAACCTCCTAAGAAGAAGGAGAAAGAAACTGATCCTGAAAAAGAGGTTCTGACTCTTGAAGGTCTGGGAGATTGGTCTATTAAGAACGAGAGAGGAGAAGTAGAGTTTTACCAGAGAGAACAAGCTCTGTATGCGCCTCTCTCAATGCAGCTCTATCCTTCGACCTTTACATCTGCAACAGCTAAGGACCAGTGGACGAGACGAGACTTTCACTTTGACACAGACGAGCCAAATGAATTGAGACGTCTTGCTTACTTGAAGTTGAAACAGCACTGCTATCCAGCCATCACTTATGAAGTAGACGGCTTTGTGGATGCTGAAATCGGAGATACAATCCAAATCTACGATGATGGGTTTAACCCTGCTTTAATCGTGAAGGCTCGTGTTTCAGAACAGAAAATCAGTTTTACAAATCCTGCAAATAACAAGACCAAGTTTGCGAATTTCAAAGCCTTAGAAAACAAACTATCCTCTGGCATCCAGTCAGCCTTTGAGCGTCTTTTCGAGGAGGCTAAGCCTTACACAATCAAATTGGCTACTGATAACGGTGTCGCCTTTAAAAATGGCGAAGGTCAGACGATTGTGACTCCTACCCTCATGCGAGGGAATAAAGTCATCAATAGCGGCTGGCGCTGGGTGGTGAATGGTGTAATCAAAGCTACAAGTTCTAGTTACATTGTCCGAGGCTCTGATATTGGCCAAAAGATGGTCTTGGCGGTTTCAGCGTGGATTGATAACAAAGAGGTAGCTTCTGAGCAGTTGACGCTTATCAATGCGCTTGATGGCCTACAAGGTCAAAAAGGCGACCCTGGTCCCAAAGGTGACCGAGGAGAAAAAGGAGCTTTAGACGAAAATCAGCTAAAAGAAATCAAGACAAGTATTGATACAAAAGCTGACCAAGGATTGACTCAGGAACAGTTGAATGCTTTGAATGAGAAAGCTGGAATTATCCAGGCTGAGCTTGAGGCTAAGGCTAGCGCTGACACACTTGATAATTGGATAAAGGCTTACAAGGATTTTGTCCAATCTAACGAGACAGCAAGGTTACAAGCTGAGAAAGATTTAATTTCAGCTAGTCAGCGTGTTTCAAACATTGCCAAAGATTTGGGAGAACTCTCTGATCGTTGGAATTTCATTGATACTTACATGAGCTCTAGCAACGAGGGCCTTGTCATCGGTAAGAATGATGGTTCATCTAGTATGCTATTTAGCCCAAGCGGACGGATTTCAATGTATTCAGCAGGGGTTGAGGTTATGTATATTTCTCAAGGTGTAATCCACATTGAGAACGGGATTTTCTCTAAGACTATCCAGATAGGACGTTTTAGAGAAGAGCAGTATCACATTAACCCTGACATGAATGTCATCCGCTACGTTGGATAGAAAGGAGTAAAATGGCTAAATTTAGTAACTCAAGTGGGAGCTTGTATCTTAATCTGTATGTAGATCAAGCAAGGCAAGATATTTCTGCAAATGCCTCAACCGTCAACTGGCGGATTACGGTTAGCCGTACAGGCGCCTATTACACTCATAACCATCAAGGAGACAGTACTTTGTCTCTCAATCTTGATGGTCAAAATGTGCATTACAGCTATCCAACTTGGGAGACCTCAGGCGAGGAGTACACGTTAGCTAGTGGTTCAAGTACAATCAGCCACAATGCGGATGGGACTAAAACCTTACCTGTCTCTTGTACGTTCAATCCGAATAATGACCTGCACGGGACTATCACGGTCTCAGCAAGCCTCGGCCTGACGACTATCCCACGCTCTAGCTCTGTAAGCGTAAGCGCAGGTACTATTGGTAGTTCAGTAACTATCAACATCAACCGCAGTAACTCAAACTTCAAGCATACGGTGCGCTATTCATGGGCAGGTAAGTCAGGAACGATTGCAACGAATGTAGACACATCTACTAGCTGGACAATCCCTCTTGACTTTGCAAACGACATCCCAAACTCTGCTAGTGGTACAGGGACTATCTATGTAGATACCTATTCAGGAAATACCAAAACTGGAACGCAGTCAACTACCTTGACGGCTAGCGTGCCAGCCAATGTCAAGCCTACTTTTTCAGGTGTCACTCTGTCAGATTTGAATGGTGCAGCTCAGAACCTCATCCCAAACTCTGATACGTTCATCCAGGTCATCTCTAACATCAAGGTTGCGTTTAATGGTGCTAGCGGTTCTTATGGTTCATCTATCACTGGCTATCGTGCTGAAATCGTAGGCAGAAATCAAGCGACTAGCTCAAACGGTGGGAGTCTGGGCATTATGAACTATCACGGCACAATCAAAATCAGAGCGAGCGTGTCTGATAGCCGTGGACGCTGGTCTGATACCAGAGAGGTATCTGTAACCGTGCTTGAGTATTTTGCTCCTGCTCTTAGCTTCAGCATAGCCAGAACAGGAGCAACCTCTAGCACCTTGACCGCTACGAGAAATGCCAAAATCGCCCCTCTGGCTGTATCAGGAAGTCAAAAGAACTCAATGACCTTGACTTTCAAGGTTGCTCGGCTTTGGGATACTAACTTTAAAGTGGATACAGGATCAGCTACTGGAGCATGGACAAGTATCTCAAGTCTAGTAAACTCTCAGGCTAATCTAGCCGGCAACTATCTAGCTAATCAATCGTGGGTTGTAATTGGGACACTTGAGGACAAGTTCACTCGTACTGAGTTCATGGTCAACGTGGCCACGGAGAGCGTAGTCTTGTCTTATGATAGGTCAGGGGTTGGGGTCAATAAAATCAGAGAGCGTGGTGCTTTGGATGTCAAGGGCGACATATACGCCAATGACCAGCCTATTCAGCAGCATCAGCTGACACGTAATAACGGAATTTCTATTTTAACGAAAGAAAGTCTTGATAATATCCTTAAAAATGGTATGTATTATAGTCATAGTGCACCTGATAGACCAAGAAATCAGAATGGCTGGTTATTGGTTCAAGTCTATGATGACGCTCAATATGTTGTGCAGACTTATTGGACAGCTCAGAAAGAGATAATGTTAGTAAGGTATCGTATAGCTAATAAATGGGGAGAATGGAAAGAGATTGCTACTAAAGATGACATTCAGAGCACGACTTGGCAAAATCTGCCTCTGCAAAACGGATGGCAACATCATCCTGATTACGACAAAGTTCAGTACTCAAAAACGTTTGATGGAGTGGTTTATCTGAGAGGTTCAGCCCATAAGGGCAAAACAACCAACGAGACGGTTATTGGGACTCTACCAGTTGGGGTTCGTCCAACACAAACACTGTTCGTCTCAGCACTCAACAATAGCTACACAGTCGCAACGCTAGGTATTTACTCAAACGGAAACATCGTTGTCAAAGCAAATGTAGACTCAAACTGGTTGAATTTTGACAATGTATCATTCAAAATTTAAAGGAGGAAGTATGAAATTAGAATATGGGACAAAGTCCTTGGAATATGACGGTAGCGGAACAGCAACCGCTACAAAGGTCACGCTAGTCAACGCAAATGGGGCAAATGTACCGGTATTCTTGCCGGCGGATAAAATTGGTTTATCTAATACCGAACTATTTGACCTTGCCCTTGAGTCGCTCTATGAGGAAAATTTCCCAAACCGAGCTGAAAACGAAAAGTTCAGCAAGGTAGCTCAAGAGTTGCAAAAAAACAAGGAAATGGCAGCCAAGGTGGAGCAAGCTACCACTGAGAATAAGGAAAATCTTGACACGGTTTCAGCTATTACAGAGGTACTAATTGCTCTTGCAATTTCACAAAATGGAGGTATGCCAACTCATACCTATAATAAGGTTGCTGCATTTATTAAACATCTAGTTAAGGGCATTAGATACAACAATGGCGATATTGTGGCTATGCCTTATCCACATGATGGCAATCCAAAATGGCCACAAGGTACGCAGACTATCTTTAAGTTTCAGATGCAAGCAAATGAGGGGTACACTTGGAAAGAACAGACTCTTGCCGAAATGTTGCAGCAAGGCGTGCTGACTGTGATCATGCCTAAAATCGATTAAGGAGGATATATGCCGATTGAAGAAGCTGAAAAAATCGCTCAAAGTCAAGTAGCTTGGGCGATTTTGTTTATCTTGCTTTTCTTTATCATCATTCGATATCTTATCAAGACTTCGGACAAGCGAGAAAAGAAGATTATGGATTTGCATGAGCAATCAAAGGCTGACTCTAACAGACGAGAAGAGCGTTTGATGACTCACCTAGAAAAAACCACTACAGAATTAACCACAATCACTCACACGGTCGGAGACATTCAAAAAGAAATGGTCCGCATGAACGACCGCATGGAAGAAATCGAAAAAGGAGAATAACATGCAACAAATTACTGAAATCATCACAAATGGCACAATCAGCATCCTTGTTATTTTAGCAGGGATAGCAATTAAGGCAGTCAAAGACTATCTGGTACAAAAAGGCGGTGAAAAGACTATCAAAATCGTCGAAATCCTTGCTAAGAACGCGGTCAACGCTGTGGAGCAAGTAGCTCAAGAGACAGGCTTCAAGGGCGAGGAAAAGCTAGAACAAGCCCGTACGAAAATCCGTGCTGAACTCAATAAGTACAATATCAGCATGACTGATAAGGACTTGGATACATTCGTTGAGTCAGCAGTCAAACAGATGAATGATGCCTGGAAAGGGGAGTAATGATGGTAGAAATCATTAACCATACAATCTTCAATGGGGTTTCAGGCTCTCGTCCGACTGAACGTCCAAAATACTACATCATGCACAACGATGCTGGTTCAAAAAGTGCAAAGGCCTATATCGAATGGCTCCAAGAACGATATGACAATGGCCAGTCTGAACTTGGTTTCGCACATTATTACATCACAAGAGATGCAATTGTGCGAGTCGAAGACACGTATAACGGCTCATGGTCTGCTGCTAACTACGATGCCAACATGAACTCTCTTAGCTACGAAGTATGTCAACAATACAACTCAACAGATGCCGAGTTCATTGAAAACGAAAACATGGTATTGCGCCAAATGGCTGAAGATATGACCTATTATGGTGATACTCCGAACTATTCAAATATTAAGTTCCATAACGAATTTTCAAGCACATCTTGCCCTGCTCGTTCCCTTGAATTGCACGGTGGCTACAATGACAGCCTGCGTGACTATGTGATTGCTAAGATTAAGCATTATCAGTCGCTCGGTTCAACTGTTCAAGAAATGCTCGATAATGAGGGCAACCAGGAAGGCTGGAAGAAAAATGCGACTGGTTGGTGGTATGTCAACGAAGATGGAAGCTACCCAACGAATAAATGGCAGAAGATTGACGATGTCTGGTATTACTTCGACAGCAACGGTTACATGAAGGCCAATTCTTGGCACAAGTATTCAGACGGGTACTGGTATTACTTGCTTCCTAATGGCGCAATGGCCACTGGCTGGGCGCTCATCGCTAACAAGTGGTACTACTTCAAAGAAGATGGTAAGATGGCCATTGGCTGGGTCAAATACAAGGACCATTGGTATTATCTCGATGCCAAGGACGGCGATATGAAATCCAAACAGTTCATTAAGTCAGCCGACGGATCAGGTTGGTACTACCTCAATTCAGACGGCACAATGGCAGATAAGCCAGAGTTCACAGTTGAGCCAGACGGCTTGATCACTACAAAATAATTTTTTAAAAAATAAAAAGGAAAATTTCTAAAATATTGTTCGAATTCTAACCGCAGGCTCAGGCTTGCGTTTTTTTTGTTTGCAATAATAAAAGCAGTGACCGAAATCACTGCTTATCAGCTGTAGCAAATTCATAGAGCTTCTCTGCTGTTAGAAGGGCCATTTTGTCCATGCTTGTTTTTCCTTTTCTAAGGTCAGAAACAGTAGTCCATGGGACTCCAGCACCTTGCGAAATAGCAGATGTAGACATCGAACTGTCTAATAATTCTTGAATAATTTTTCTCATTTTATTTGTCCTTTTTATTTTTTAGATAAATATATACATTGACTGCAATTATAAAAATAGCTATTGCACTAACCATTGCATTTCCTCTTTCTATTTGATAAAATAGAGGTGTAAGGGGCTTTCGCCCCGACCTCTTAGCGTTTACCTTTTCTTTTGCCGGAATTTGGGTTTACGCTTTTTGTTTTGCCTTGCGACTGTTATTGCAGTCACCAGACTTGCTATAGCAGTTACTGTTTCAGGGATATTATCCATTGCCTTTTCAAGTAACCTAAGCCAATCTTCTTTGTTCAACTTCCTCACCTCCTTTCCTTATCTTGATTATATTATATCACGGTATACCGAGAAAGCCAAGCGTTTTGATAAAGTTTTTTCAAAAAAACAGGGGGGGCAAAAAGGGGGCATAAGGTGTAAACTTTTGTATTTTTATGGTAAAAATTATATGTAATTCATAACGCACAAAGGCTTATTTTATAGGTTTTTTATCTTATCTATTCCTATTTATATAGCAGAGTTCAGTTACTCTTAAATAATAGAGCAACT
>NZ_JAKUVY010000012.1:0-89961 GCF_026782125.1 Streptococcus oralis
GTCAACTACACAGAAGCAGGCGAGCACACTTACACTATTACTGAGAAATCAGGAACAGAAGCAGGTGTGACATACTCAACAGAATCTCACACAGTTAAAGTAACTGTAGCAGATAACGGTCAAGGTCAATTGGTTGCGACTGTAGAAAATCCGAATGCAGAACGTGTCTTCACTAACACTTATAAAGAACCAGCTCCAACAGCTACATCAGCAACACTTGAGTTTACGAAAGAATTGACTGGTCGTGCTTTGGTTGATGGTGAATTCCAATTTGAATTGTATGAAGATACAAACAAACTTGATACAAAAACAAACCAAGCTGGAAAAGTAACATTTAATGCAATCAACTATGATGCAGAAGGTGTTCATACTTATACTGTAAAAGAAGTGAATGCTGGAGCAACTGGTATTACTTACGACACAGAAAAGACTGCAGTGGTAACAGTAACCAAAGATGCAGCAACAAATGCCTTGAAGGCAACTGTTGAATACCCAGCAGGTAGTGTCTTCACGAATAGCTTTAAAGCACCAGCAGTAGAAGCTACGATTGAAGCAACTAAGAAACTTGAAGGTAAAGAACTTGCGGCTGATGCTTATACTTTCGAATTGAAAGAAAATGGTGCAGTTGTAGCGGAAGCTAAGAACACTGCCGAAGGTAAAGTAGCCTTTGTTCGTTCATTCGAAGAAGCAGGTACTCACACTTATACCTTGGTTGAAAAAGTTGGTACTGAAGAGGGTATTGAATACGATAAGACTGAGCATACTGTAACAGTCACTGTAGTTGCGGATGGTCAAGGTCTCTTGACTGCGACTGTCTCATATGCAGATGGTAAAGCAGTTGTATTTACAAATAAATACACTGTTCCAAACCCAACACCGGATCCAAACCCAGCACCAAATCCAGCACCAACGCCAGATCCAGCGCCAACACCGGATCCAGCGCCAACGCCAGATCCAGCGCCAACGCCAGATCCAGCGCCAACGCCAGATCCAGCGCCAACGCCAGATCCAGCGCCAACGCCAGATCCAGCACCAACACCAGATCCAACACCAGCACCTCCAGCTACTGAGAATAAAGGTAAAGCTGAACTTCCAAACACAGGTGAAGCAACATCTATCTTCTCAGCAATTGGATTTGTGGTATTGGCATTGAGCGGATTGGTATTCTTCGTAAAACGTAAAGCTTAAGCTTTTGTAGAAGAAACATGAAACTTGGTAAGTGAGAATTCTACTTCTCTCTTAAACTTGATAGAGAAAGTCTCTAGAAAATTCGTTTTCTAGGGGCTTTTTTTGTGTTTCAAAAAATTTTTTTAAAAATAGTCAAATTTGGTCAAAAAGTTATTGACTTTTACTGACCAAAGTGGTATAGTAGAAACATAAGGAAAATGAATTCCTTAGAAAACTTCATTTTCAATGTTTCTATTTCTTGAAAATGTACGATAGATACCCTAGAAAGGGGTGAGGCCTATGTTGAATCTAACAGACTTTGAAAATAAGATTATAGAAGGCTTATTTAAGAAAGAAAAACCAGAAATTATACGTAGGGTAGCTAGTTAGCTAGTCTAAAATTTTTAAAATAAAGGTCAAAGATAGTCAATATCAGAGATCGCAAATAATTAACAATAAACGAGGTAAAGAATATGAACAACAACTTTAATAACTTTAACAACATGGATGATTTATTTAACCAATTGATGGGTGGTATGCGAGGATACAGTTCTGAAAACCGTCGCTACTTGATAAATGGACGAGAAGTGACACCCGAAGAATTTGCTCATTATCGTGCAACTGGTCAGTTGCCAGGAAATGCAGAATCTGATGCGCAAATGCAACAACACGCTTCAGGTATGAAACAAGACGGTGTCCTTGCTAAACTAGGTCGTAACTTGACAGCGGAAGCTCGTGAGGGTAAGTTGGATCCTGTTATCGGACGAAACAAGGAAATTCAAGAAACATCTGAAATCCTCTCACGTCGTACCAAAAACAATCCTGTTTTGGTCGGAGATGCAGGTGTTGGTAAGACAGCCGTTGTCGAAGGTCTAGCGCAAGCCATTGTGAACGGAGATGTTCCAGCTGCTATTAAGAACAAGGAAATTATTTCTATTGATATCTCAGGTCTTGAGGCTGGTACTCAATACCGTGGTAGCTTTGAAGAAAACGTTCAAAATCTAGTCAATGAAGTAAAAGAAGCAGGGAATATTATCCTCTTCTTTGACGAAATTCACCAAATCCTTGGCGCTGGCTCAATCGGTGGAGACAGTGGTTCTAAAGGTCTTGCGGATATTCTCAAACCAGCTCTCTCTCGAGGTGAGTTGACCGTTATTGGAGCGACAACTCAAGACGAATACCGTAACACCATCTTGAAAAATGCAGCTCTTGCTCGTCGTTTCAACGAAGTCAAGGTCAATGCTCCTTCAGCAGAGGATACTTTTAAAATCCTTCAAGGAATTCGTGACCTCTATCAACAACACCACAATGTCATCTTGCCAGACGAAGTCTTGAAAGCAGCAGTGGATTATTCGATTCAGTACATTCCACAACGCAGCTTGCCAGATAAGGCTATCGACCTTGTCGATGTAACGGCTGCTCACTTGGCAGCTCAACATCCTGTAACAGATGTGCATGCTGTTGAAAGAGAAATTGAGGCAGAAAAAGACAAGCAAGAAAAAGCAGTTGAGGCAGAAGATTTTGAAGCAGCTCTTAATGCTAAAACACGCATTGCAGAATTGGAGAAAAAAGTCGAAAACCACACAGAAGACATGAAAGTGACTGCAAGCATCAACGATGTGGCTGAGTCTGTAGAGCGAATGACAGGTATCCCAGTGTCTCAAATGGGGGCATCTGATATCGAACGCCTAAAAGATATGGCTCATCGTTTGGAACACAAGGTTATCGGCCAAGATAAGGCAGTAGAAGCAGTGGCTCGTGCTATCCGTCGTAACCGTGCTGGTTTTGATGAAGGCAATCGCCCCATCGGTAGCTTCCTCTTTGTAGGTCCAACTGGGGTTGGTAAGACCGAGCTTGCTAAGCAATTGGCACTTGATATGTTTGGAACTAAGGATGCCATTATTCGTTTGGATATGTCTGAATACAGTGACCGAACAGCTGTTTCTAAATTGATTGGTACAACAGCAGGTTATGTGGGGTATGATGACAATAGCAATACCTTGACAGAACGAGTTCGTCGTAATCCTTACTCTATCATTCTCTTGGATGAGATTGAAAAGGCGGATCCTCAAGTCATTACCCTTCTCCTCCAAGTCTTGGATGACGGTCGTTTGACTGATGGTCAAGGAAATACAGTGAACTTCAAGAACACTGTCATTATCGCGACATCAAATGCTGGCTTTGGCTATGAAGCCAACTTGACAGAAGATGCGGACAAACCGGGGTTGATGGATCGCTTGAAACCATACTTCCGTCCAGAATTCCTCAACCGCTTTAACGCAGTTATCGAGTTCTCACACTTGAATAAGGAAGATCTTTCTAAGATTGTGGACTTGATGTTGGCTGAAGTTAACCAAACCTTGGCTAAGAAAGATATTGATTTGGAAGTCAGCCAAGCGGCTAAGGATTTTATCACTGAAGAAGGTTATGACGAAGTCATGGGTGTTCGTCCTCTCCGTCGTGTAGTTGAACAACAAATCCGTGATAAGGTGACGGACTTCCACTTGGATCACCTAGATGCCAAACATCTGGAAGCAGACATGGAAGACGGAGTCTTGGTCATTCGCGAGAAAGCCTAAATCAAGATTTTGAGAATAAAAAAGAACCAGTTATTGTAACTGGTTCTTTTGCGTTTAGATGACATGGCGTTCAAAGGCATCATCTGAAATACCTTGTTCTAGGATGAGTTTCGCCCATTCTTTAGCAGAAAAGAGGCTGTGGTCTTTGTAGTTTCCGCAAGATTCGATGGTTGTTCCAGGGACATCTTCCCAAGTAGTAGTTTCCGCGATTTCCTTGAGCGAATCCTTTATAACAGTTGCAATCTCAGCGCTGGTATGGCGTCCCCACATAATCATATGGAAACCAGTACGGCAACCAAATGGCGAACAGTCAATCATGCCGTCAATGCGGGTACGGATGAGTTTGGCCAAGAGGTGCTCGATGGTGTGAAGGCCAGCGGTAGGGATAGAGTCTTCATTTGGTTGCACCAAGCGAATATCAAAGTTGGAGATGATGTCTCCCTTTGGCCCTGTTTCTTCCCCGATCAAGCGAACATAAGGTGCTTTAACAATGGTGTGGTCAAGTTCAAAACTTTCAACAATAACTTCTTTTGACATGGTAAATCCTTTCAGTTTTCTTCTTTCATTATATCATAAAGGGTGCTCTTGAGATAGAGAGAAAACCTCTCCGATGAAGGAGAGGTTTGAATTATTTCCGATACAAGCGGTCGTATTGGTAGTATGGATCAAAGGTTACGTTGATGCCTAGTTTGCGAAGGACATTCTTATCTTCATCAGTCAGGATGATGGTAGAGTGGGCTTCGCTACCTTTTAGATTACCCAGTTCCTTCATGGCACGCGCGGCGTCAGGATTTTCCATAGCTGTGATTGCAAGAGCAATCAGGATTTCATTTGAGTGGAGGCGAGGATTGCGGCTACCTAGGTGATTGATTTTAAGACCTTGAATTGGTTTGACGACTTCAGGCTCGATGAGTTTTACTTCCTTAGCGATGTTAGCTGATTTTTTGATGGCATTGATCAAGGCAGCAGCTGTAGGGCCAAAGAGTTCTGAGTTTTTACCAGTTACGATTTCCCCATTTGGCAATTCGAGAGCTAGGGCAGGGCCACCAGTTTCTTCAGCCTTTTGGCGTGCAGCGACAGCAACCTTACGGTCTGTAGGTGTGATGCCGAGGTCGTTCATGAGAAGTTCAATCTTCTTGACAGCAGTTTCTCCGACTTTTTCAGCTTTAAAATCAAGAACTGTTTGATAGTAGCGACGGATGATTTCTTGTTTAGAAGCTTCGACAGCAGCTTCATCATCAGTAATAGCAAAACCAACCATGTTGACACCCATGTCTGTTGGTGAAGCGTATGGAGATTCACCGAGAATGCGTTCCAACATACGTTTAAGCACTGGGAAAATTTCGATATCACGGTTGTAATTGACCGTTGTTTCTCCATAAGTTTGGAGATGGAAGGGGTCAATCATATTGACATCGTCAAGGTCTGCTGTAGCAGCCTCGTAGGCCAAGTTGACAGGGTGATGAAGGGGCAGATTCCAGACTGGGAAGGTTTCAAACTTAGCGTAGCCAGACTTGATACCGTTGATTTGGTCGTGGTACATATTGGACATACAAGTGGCCAATTTTCCAGAACCAGGTCCAGGAGCGGTTACGACAATCAAGTTGCGACTGGTTTTGATGTAGTCGTTTTTCCCCATACCTTCTGGAGAAATGATGTGGTCCATATCAGTCGGGTATCCTTTAATTGGATAATGGAGATAAGAATCAATCCCGTTTTTATCTAACTGGTTGCGGAAGGCATCTGCAGCGGGTTGGCCAGCGTACTGTGTAATGACAACGGAGCCAACAAAAATTCCCAGCTCATTGAATTTGTCAATCAAGCGAAGAACTTCTTGGTCATAAGAAATGCCCAAGTCACCACGCGCTTTAGAATGCTCGATGTTGCTGGCATTAATGGCGATCACAACTTCAACCTGCTCTTTCAATTCTTGCAAGAGCTTGATTTTATTGTCAGGTTCATAACCAGGAAGGACACGAGCAGCGTGGAAATCTTCTAACATTTTGCCACCAAACTCCAAATAGAGCTTGCCGTCAAATTGGTTGATGCGCTCCAAAATGTGGTCGCGTTGTAGATTCAAATATTGTTCAGAACTAAAAGCTTGTTTTTTCATTTTTTTACCTCTGACCTCTATTATAATAAAAAATTGGAAGATAGGAAACTATGGAGTCGAAAAGAAATCAAAAAGATTAGGCAAACGCTTGCACAAAGTTTTAAAAAGCGCTATCATAGACTATAGATTATTAAAATAATGAGGTAAACAGATGCAAGAAAAATGGTGGCATAATGCCGTAGTCTATCAAGTCTATCCCAAGAGTTTTATGGACAGCAACGGAGATGGGATTGGTGATTTGCCAGGAATTACTAGTAAGTTAGACTATCTAGTCAAGCTAGGAATCACAGCAATTTGGCTTTCTCCCGTTTATGACAGTCCTATGGATGATAATGGTTATGATATTGCTGATTATCAAGCGATTGCAACTATTTTTGGGACTATGGAGGACATGGACCAACTCATTGCAGAAGCTAAGAAGCGTGGCATTCGAATTATCATGGACTTGGTGGTCAATCATACCTCGGATGATCATGCTTGGTTTGTCGAGGCCTGTGAAAATCCTGACAGCCCTGAACGTGACTACTATATCTGGCGAGATGAGCCCAATGATTTGGAGTCTATCTTTAGCGGTTCAGCTTGGGAATACGATGAAAAGTCAGGTCAATACTATCTCCACTTTTTCAGTAAGAAACAGCCCGATCTCAACTGGGAGAATGAAAAACTGCGCCAGAAAATTTATGAGATGATGAACTTCTGGATTGATAAAGGTATTGGTGGTTTCCGTATGGATGTTATTGACATGATTGGAAAAATTCCTGATGAGAAAGTAGTCAATAACGGTCCCATGCTGCATCCCTATCTAAAGGAAATGAATCAGGCGTCCTTTGGTGACAAAGATCTCTTGACAGTAGGGGAAACATGGGGAGCAACGCCAGAGATTGCTAAGCTCTACTCTGATCCAAAGGGACAAGAATTGTCTATGGTCTTCCAGTTTGAACACATCTGTCTTCAGTATCAGGAAGGGCAACCTAAGTGGCACTACCAAAAAGAGTTAAATGTAGGGAAATTAAAAGAAATCTTCAACAAATGGCAGACTGAGTTAGGAGTTGAAGACGGCTGGAATTCCCTCTTCTGGAACAACCATGATCTCCCTCGTATCGTCTCTATCTGGGGAAATGACCAAGAATACCGTGAGAAATCTGCCAAAGCCTTTGCGATCTTGCTTCATCTTATGAGGGGGACTCCTTATATCTACCAGGGTGAAGAGATTGGGATGACCAACTATCCGTTTGAAACACTGGACCAAGTAGAAGATATTGAATCCCTCAACTATGCGCGTGAAGCTCTAGAAAAAGGCGTTCCGATTGAAGAAATCATGGACAGCATCCGTGTCATTGGTCGTGATAATGCACGTACTCCGATGCAATGGGATGAAAGCAAAAATGCTGGTTTCTCAACAGGTCAATCTTGGTTGGCAGTTAATCCAAACTATGAAGAAATCAACGTTCAAGAAGCACTGGCAAATCCAGAATCTATTTTCTATACTTATCAAAAACTCGTTCAAATCCGTAAGGAGAACAGCTGGCTGATTCGAGCTGACTTTGAATTGCTTGATACAGCTGATAAGGTCTTTGCCTATATTCGTAAAGATAGAGACCGTCGTTTCTTAGTTGTGGCTAACTTGTCCAATGAAAAACAAAACTTTTCAGTAGAAGGAAGAGTTAAGTCAATCTTGATTGAAAACACTGTGACTCAAGAAACAGTTGAAAAACAAACCTTAGAGCCATGGGATGCTTTCTGTGTGGAACTAACGGATTAAAATAAGTGAACAGCGCCCCAAAAGTTAGATTTTTTCTGTCTAACTTTTGGGGTGCTGTTCATTGTGGATGTTTTTTAATTTTACATATAGAAAAAGAGAAGACCAAATGGTCTTCTCAACGGGGGAGCTGAATAATTAGAAAGAACCAATCAAAGAGGGTTATTAGTCTTTGAAATTCTTTTGGAAGATGAGGAGAGACAAGATAGAAGTAATAGCTGCCAAGAAGAGGAAGGCAGTTGCTTCTTGTTCCCCAGTTGCAGGGAGTAGTCTTTCCTTGTCTTCTTTGACTGTAGCTGTAAGAGGAGCTTTTTCATCTTTTGCTGATGAATTATCTGTTACGGCTGGAGCAGGTTTTTCAGTCTCTCTTGGTAGAACATACTCAGGAAGAGTCACAACTGGTGGCGCTTCTGTACCAACTGAGCTTTGTTTGCTACCTACCTCAATCACTCGATCTTGAGCTGGAGTTGCTTCTGTTTGGAGAACCTTGCGATTGTCACCGTCCACTTCAACATACTCGACTAAGAGACCGTCTTTTCCTTCTGATAGAACTTGCACTTTTCCTTTGTCTAATTGTGGGTTTTCGCGACGAATCGTCTTGAACGGTACGACCTTATTGACGATTTCCAAGCTTGGAAGTGTAAAGACAAGGTCTTTAACCCCTTCCTCAGGACTTGAAGAAGTAATTGGTTTCTCAGGTTGCGCTGGAGTTTCTGGTTGAGTCGGAGTTTCCGGTTGAGTTGGTTTTTCGGGCTGAGCCGGTTTTTCCGGTTGCGCCGGTTTTTCCGGTTGAGCGGGTTGTTCAGGTTGAACTGGTTTCTCAGGTTGAACTGGTTTCTCAGGTTGAGTTGGCTTTTCAGGCTGAGCCGGTTTTTCCGGTTGCGCCGGTTTTTCAGGCTGAGCTGCTTGGAGCTTGCTGATTTGTTCGAGAGCAGTTTCTAGCGCTTGATTGACTGCTTCCTGAGTTTTAGCTTCTTGGATTGCAGCAATGGCTTGGTCAGCAATTTCTAACAATTTCTTCTTAGCTTCATTGTTAGAACCAAGCTCACCGACTTTTTTCTCGATAGCTTTTGTCAAGCTGTCCATAGCCTTATCATACTCAATTTCCGGTTGTTTTGGTTCAGCTGGTTGCTCAGGCTGGTCAGGTTTCTCAGGTTCTTCTGGCTGTTCCGGTTGCTCTGGGCTAGGTTGCTCTGGGCTAGGTTCCTCTTGGCCTCTTTGATAGTTCTCATCCTTGGATAGGATATCTTGTAGGGCACTGACCGTCAACATGACTTCTTGAACATCTACTGCATCAGTACTGAGTTGGTTTCTCAATTTTTCTAGATTTGCTTGGAAAGCTTGGCGTGCAGTAGCCGTATTTTTCAAGCCTGCTGGGTCAAAGTTGGACAAATCATCCTTCCATTTTGAGATAGACTGGATGATATCTGCCTTGCTGTAGAGTTCACTGCCTTCGCCACGAGTGATAAATTGGTCTACCTGAATACCGATATTTCGAGACAAATCGTTTCGATCAGGATCGAGTTGAAGAGTGACTGCGTGCAAGTTTTCGTCCAGACCTTTTAGGCTAACCAGAGTTTGATTGCCTTGGCGTTGGGCTGCATGACCGCTAAAGTATTTCTTGCCCTCAATAGTTGAAGCATTTCCCATACCCTCTTGGTAAGGAACTTCTTTGCCATCTAGGAAGACTTTGTAGATACCATGATTTGGATCAACATAGCCCTTGATATCAAGTCCAGTACCGTAGAAGTAGGCTGTTACGGTTGTCTTTTTCTTTTGCTCGTCAGTTAAGCGACCAAAGGAAGCCCAAGACTCCGTCTTTTGGTATTTATCTGCCGAATTGGTTTCATGGTGCCAGCCAGGACTGTAATCCAACTGACTAGCTTGGTCATCATAACTTGTTTGATCCTTGGTCAGCAATTCAGCTTTCATCACTTGGATAGTTGCATCGGTAGCAAAACCGAGCAGGGCACCATCAGTGACAGAAGTGAGCTTGGCTTTGAAGTCAAATACAGAGTCGGCTTGTTCTGTAAAGTCAATCGTTGGGATGGTCACAGTCTTTTCTGTTTCTCCATCTTTAAAGGTCACATCTTGAGTTGTATCTTGGTAAACTTTACCGTGAACCCCAGTTCCAGGTTCTGTGATGAAGCGAACAGTAGCAGCCCCCTTGCTTCCACCAACACGTTTAATCTTAACAGTGACTGGTTTTCCTTTTTCGACTTCGTAGTTGGTAGACTCAAGTTCAAACATCCCTTTACTATCATTGTTTAGGGTGTAGATCCCTTCTGTAGCAATTGGTTCACCTGTTTTATTAACAAGGGTAATGGTATGTTGGCCAGGTGCTAAATCACCTGTCTCAAAGACTTTTTGGCTACGTTTACGGCTAGCGTTCTTAGTTTGCACATCCGCAACTTTTTGGCCATCAACGTAGACGGACATTTCTCCATGACCTGGGTCGACTGTAGAGACGACATAGGCCTTGGTTCCTGTGAAGGTATAGCTTACTTTGGCATCTTTTTGATTGGTCCACATAGAAGTGCCACGAACACCTTCAGATTCATTGTACCAAGTTGTACCGGCTGTATCCGCTGTTGTATTTGAGTGGTATTCAAGTCCAAGAGGGTAACCATCTGTCTTTTCAATGCTGCTTGGTGTCTTGTAGACTGAGAAGTTGGTCAAGATTGGGGTTGCTTGAGCTCCTGTGATGGTCACACGAATTTTTTGTGCCTCTACAGGTTGTCCTTGAATCAAGCGACGGTAACCCACGGTTGAACCTTCCCCATATGGAACCCAACGTCCGTTGATTTCGACTTCAATCTTGAAACCAGAGATACGTTGACCTTTGGCAATGTCTTCCTTAAGTTCGACAACGTCAAAGCGTCTCTTTTGTCCTAAATCGACTGTGAAACTACCAGTTGTGGCATCATTTGAGAGCGCCCAACTAGTATCATCTTTACCGTCAGTCAGGTGACTTTCCTTGTAGAGGTGGTTCTGACGAGTAGAACTTGCTGTTACAGTTGCCCCTTTGGCAAAGTCAGTCGCATACATTTGGTCTAGGGTTGCTTTGAATTCCTTCAAGCGAGTCACATCCGCATCTGCGAATTTTCCTTCTTTGTTTGGTGGAATGTTGAGAAGGAGAGGGGTTCCACGACCAACAGACTTGAAGTAGATATCCATCAACTCTTTGAGTGATTTCGGCTGTTGATTGTCATGGTAGAACCAGCCAGAACGGATCGAAACATCGGCTTCCCCTACAGAGTACATATCACCGTCAGGGTCGCCATGGTTGAGGTATTCGTTTTTCACATCATCTGTGATGTTGGCTCTCTTGACTTTATGCCAAACAGGGTCGCCTGCAATACCACGTTCATTTCCGATCCAGCGAACGCTTGTCGGTTGAGCAGAGAAGATGGCGATATCTCCTTCAGCTTCTTTGATGTATTTGAACCATTCATCAAAGGTATAGGTTACTTTTTGGGCACCGCTACCACGCGCACCGTCCATCCAAACTTCGATGAATTTCCCTTTATTTCCGTATTTCGGATTTCCAAGGATTTCTTTCAGTTGGTTGAGATAGTATTGGTTGTATTCTTTTTCGGTTGCGACATGGTATTTTGGATGGTTGGCATCCCATGGTGACAAGTAAACACCCATATTCATGTCGTACTTGCTAGCAGACTTGGAAACTTCTTCGAGAAGGTCACCCTTTCCATCTTTCCATGGGCTAGCAGCTACGGTATGGTTGGTGTACTTAGATGGATAAGCAACGAATCCGTCGTGGTGCTTAACAACCATAATGGTTCGTTTGAAGCCAGTTTCCTTCAGGGTGCGAATCCATTGGTCAGTATCCAAGTTGGTTGGATTGAAGTATCGGGGGTCTTCTTTCCCATTTCCCCATTCAGAATTGGTATAAGTGTTCATTCCGTAGTGAATGAAGGCTGCCAATTCTTCTTTGTGGTAATCAAGTTGAGCCTTGCTTGGAAGAGGTCCATGATTGCCAATCTCAGTTTCTTTATCTTCTGGATGAGCGGCTGGAGGAGTCGGAGTTGTTGGATTGGCTGTATCAGCGATTGGCTCGTATTCAAAGACGACTTCATTCACCCCTTTTTGCTGGATAGTTGCTTCCAAGCTAGCTTTTACTGGACGATAGCCAGCAATGTCTTTTGCATGGAAGGTGTTGACAAAGGAAACGTCATACTCTTGGCCGTCATTGTTATCAATTGTCGCTTCCGCTAGTTCAGTAGTGGTTCCTTTTTGACGGTAGTAAACTTTGAAGGAGCCTTTGTTAACTTTATAGACTACCTTGATGACACGTGTACCGGCAGGCGCTTTGCTGACAACATTGTGATCTTCAGCCCAAGCATCCTTTAGTTGTTTATTAACTGCTACGCCATCAATGGATACAATTTCGTATTTGTCTTTATTCTTCTGATAGAAGTCCGTTTTCTCGATTTCTTTTTTGAAATTATAGTCAAATGGCGAATCAACAGCTGTCTGTTCGATAAAGGTGTCATTATCTTTGACAGGATTTCCTTCTTCGTCTTCGTGTTGGATAACCACACGACCGTATTCAACTCCCTTGGTCAAGGTAGCAATACCATCTTGGTTGAAGGAATATTCGTTGCTTCCGATAACAGCTTTCTCATTTCGAAGCATACGTCCTTCATCGGTAAAGTAGTAACGATTTCCGTTATCTCCTTGGTACCAGCCTTTCACACCATACTTGGCAATCATGTCCTTCACCCATTTCAGTTGTTCAGGTGAAAGGACGAGTCCGCCACCAAAGCGATCCTTTTCAGCGACACCATTGTCAACGGTTCCGTGTTGATGGACACCCAGAACTTTTCCTTGACTATCGACAATCCCGCCACCAGACAAACCAGATACAGAAGTGGTTTTATAGGTAATACCGGTTGTTCCCTTATCATCATAGGACTCAACAGATCGGATGGTCCCATCTGCCTTGTAAAGCTGACCGGCTAGGATAGGCTGTTTCAATTCTTTTGAGCTCGAGTCAGTTGGGTAGCCAATCGTACTGATGGCTTCTCCCGGCTGATGCGTCTTGTGCTCCGCTAAAGGTGCAAAAGTTGCTGCTTTGTTTGGACTAGCAATCGGAAGAGGAATAGGAGCTTCTACAAGAGCAAGGTCGTTTTTATAGCCTTTTCCAAACTCCTTCTTGTTCCAGAAATGGATATCTTTTTCTCTGAATAAAACCGTCGTTCCAGAAGATGGAAGTGAATTTTTCTTTTCGCTGTTTGAACCAACGTTATAGTAGAACTGGGCAGATTTTCCACCACGAATATGACCTTCGCCAGTTTCTTTATTGGCCTCTAGGAAGTTATGAGCAACGGTAAGGATCAGGTTAGGTGCAACAAAGATACCAGATCCTGAAACGAGGTAGCGCTGCTCCCCTGCATTGTAAGTGCTGTAAACCATAGTAGCAGCAGTAGCAGGTTGTCCCTCGTAGTTGATGTGTTTGAGGTCTTGTCCACCGTTAATGATGGCACGGTTTCCGTTCTCAGCTTCTTTTGGAGCTTCTTCCTTGTCCTTTAGAATGCTCTTAGTTTCTACTTTTGGACTAGTTTTCTGGTCAACGATAGTAGTCGTATCGAGTTCTTTGACAGGTGTGTCGGGATAGGCGCGGTCCTGAATGTCTTCAGGGAGCAAGTCAGCACTGTTGGTATCGGCAATAGGTGTTTCTTGTTTTTCAGCTTCTACACGGCCTTCTTCTTTGACTGGTTCAACCTTGGTCTCTTCTATATCTGCGACTTGTTTCATTTGCTGATCTAAATTGGATATCGTGGTAGGAGACGTTTCGTCTGCACGCACAGTTCCAGAAGCAAAAAATGCCAGTCCGACGATAACAGATGCCACACCTACAGTCAACTTCCGAATGCTAAATGTTTGCCCTTTTTCAAAAAGGTATCGATTCATAATATACTCCTAGTTTTTAGAAAGGCAGTCAGCTACTGCCCAAGCCCAAGTCTGACTTGGTTGCAACTTGATTTAATGAAAAAACTCTCTGATAATTTGTAAGCCACCTTACCTCCTGTTTATAAAGCGCTTTCATTTTAAGATAAAAAAATTTAAAAGGTCATTTCTCCCTTAAAATGACTGAAAACTTTTAATATAACAAATATACTAAATTAATGAAAGAATTGCAAGAGCAAAAAGCAAAAAAATAAATATAAATTAAAGAAAATCAGTTACTTTTTAAAGAAAAAACGCATCCTTTCAGGGCTCAAACTAAATGAAAGGATACGTTTTAAAAAGAAATTAAAGTATTTTTTGAAGAGACTCTTGGATGGTTTGGGGGTCTGTTTTGGAAGAGAAGCGCTCAAGGACTTGCCCATCTCGACCAATGAGAAACTTAGCAAAATTCCATTCGATTCGTTTTCCTAGCGGGGCAGACTTCTGGTCTTTTAGCCAAACATAAAGAGGATCAGCCTCCTTGCCGTTGACCTTAATCTTGGCAAAGCGAGGGAAAGTGGTCTGATAGTGTAGGCTACAGAAACTATTGATTTGCTCTGTGCTGCCGGGTGCTTGTCCCATGAACTGATTGCAAGGGAAATCTAGGATTTCAAAGCCCTGATCTTGATAGCGTTCATAGAGTTCTTGAAGTCCCTGGTACTGGGGCGTTAAACCACATCCGGTAGCAGTGTTGACAATCAAGAGAACCTTGCCACGATAGCTCTCCAGGGGAGTTGCTTGGTTATTTTGGTTCAAAACGGAAAAATCATATACACTGGTCATTTTTCTATATTCTCCTTATGCATTCCTGATTCAGAGTGTTTCATCTCGTGTTCCGATAAAAAGGCGTAGGTCATGCTTCCAAAGATGGCACCAATACTCAATCCCAACACTAGTAAAGGGAGCATTTTATCGAACTGGGAGAGATTGTCCCAAAAGGTATCGAGGGGAAGATGCTGAACAAAGAGTTTATGAAAGATTAGTAAGAGGAAGAGACCAAGCTGAATACTGATGAATACACCCCAACTACGAACTTTAATTTGGCTTTTGCTGTAGTTTTTGTGATGGATTTCGGACGGGTCATCCTTGTCCAAATGTAAGTTGCGAACTGCTAGTCTAGCCCTAGATGAGAGGACGAAGATAAGTCCAAAATAGAGATAGGGCATGGCATCTCGAACCAACTCTATGAAGCGTCCAAATAGGAGATAGAACAAGAAGAGTAGGAGGGAGGAGTATACGATTTGGATCAAGGCACGGGCACCAGCCCTGTAGATTATCTCTTGACGGCATTCATCAAAAGGCCCTTGTATGTGAAAGAATAGTTTGAGTAAGCGAGTGGTGAAATCTTCTTTTTTCATGGGACTAATCTCCTAAATGAGCGATTTTTGATTGATTTCTTTAAAGAGTTGATAGAGAGTATAGAAGTAAACCAAACTAAAAATGATACAGATTATTAGAAATACCAGGTATCTCCAATCCATAGGATTTGTTAAAAGTTGTGGAAAGGATACGAGGATAAAACAGAGAGATGCGTTTAGAAGACGTATTTTTTTTGATTGGATTTTCTGGAATCTCTGTCCCTTGTTCAATACAGGAAGGAATAAAAGAAAGATAATCAAGAAAGGATGCTCAATATGTCCAGAAAGTAGGAAAAAGGTAACAAAGATACTGATAAAAACATGACTGATAAGTAGTCTAGCTAGTGATTTCATAAGGCACCTCCTAGTCGTCTTCTTGGTCTTTCTTTGCTTTTTGAATGCGAAGAGAGACAACGATTTGCATCATCAGTCCAAAAAAGAACGCTCCCAGTATAGTTTTTAAAATATGTTTTGAATTCAGAAGAGAACTGATGAAATTTGGATTTTCACTGGTTAGGGTATCGATGAGTGGCATTATAAAAAATATCGCTATTCCATAGATCAGACCGGCTTTTAGACCCGGAAAATATAGCTGTTTACTTTCTTTTTGACTCAGCATTTCGGGATCAATAGCTGTGATGCCCGTTTTCTTGGTTTGAGAGACTACATAGAGGGCAGCCATCATCGAAATGCCAAACACCACGAGAGGATAGCCGATAGCGACAATTTGAGGGTATTTATAAGCAAGGACAAAGGGGATGAGGTTGCCAAATATCATGAGATAAAAGAGAACGATAAAGACTTGATTCCCGATACGATCGGCCTCGCGCCGTTTGTGTTCGTCAAGGGGGCCAGAAATGCCGTATGTGCGTTTGATAAGTTTGTCAGTGAGAGTTTCTTTTTTCATTTGTTTGCTCCTTTTTTAAAAATCGTCTTCCCAAAAGAGACTGTTAAGGTCAGTTTGGAGGCTGTGGGCGAGATTGAGACAGAGTTCCAGGGTTGGATTGTACTTGTCATTTTCAATCATGTTGATGGTCTGTCTCGAGACACCGATATCTTTGGCGAGCTCGAGCTGAGAAATACCCAGTTCCTTGCGGAATTCTTTGACACGATTCATAGGGTCTCCTTTCTGATATGTCGTATATATTTGACTACATTATATTATTTTGGGGATGAGATGTCAAGTATATATGACATATTTTTGAGAATTTTTTTCGAAGAAACTTAGCCTTGTCTGACAAGTGCAAGCTGGTCAGATTTGTGGTAAAATAGATAGGATATGACAAAAGAATTTCATCATGTAACGGTCTTGCTTCATGAAACGATTGATATGCTTGACGTAAAACCTGACGGTATCTACGTTGATGCGACTTTGGGTGGAGCAGGCCATAGCGAATATTTATTAAGTAAATTGAGCGAAAAAGGGCATCTCTATGCCTTTGACCAGGACCAGAATGCCATTGACAACGCGCATAAACGGTTGGCACCCTATATCGAAAAAGGGATGGTAACCTTTATCAAGGATAACTTCCGTCATTTGCAGGCACGTTTGCAGGAGGCTGGTGTCCAGGAAATTGATGGAATTTGTTATGACTTAGGGGTGTCCAGTCCTCAGCTGGATCAGCGTGAACGTGGTTTTTCTTATAAAAAGGATGCGCCACTGGATATGCGGATGAATCAGGAAGCTAGTCTGACGGCCTATGAGGTGGTCAATCGTTATGACTATCATGACTTGGTTCGGATCTTTTTCAAGTATGGTGAGGATAAGTTTTCTAAACAGATTGCCCGTAAGATTGAGCAAGCGCGTGAGGTGAAACCAATTGAGACGACGACGGAGTTGGCAGAGATTATCAAGTCTGCCAAGCCTGCCAAGGAACTCAAGAAAAAGGGGCACCCTGCCAAGCAGATTTTCCAGGCTATCCGAATCGAAGTCAATGATGAGCTGGGTGCAGCAGATGAATCCATCCAGCAGGCTATGGACATGCTGGCTCTAGATGGGAGAATCTCGGTCATTACCTTCCATTCGCTGGAAGACCGCTTGACCAAGCAACTATTTAAAGAAGCTTCAACAGTGGAAGTTCCCAAAGGCTTGCCCTTCATTCCAGATGACCTTAAGCCCAAGATGGAATTGGTATCCCGCAAGCCAATCTTGCCAAGTGCTGAAGAGCTAGAAGCCAACAACCGTTCGCATTCAGCTAAGTTGCGCGTGGCTAGAAAAATTCACAAGTAAGAGGAAAAACATGGCAGAAAGAATCGAAAAAACAAGCCAGTTATTGCAAACGAAGTTTAAAGGTTTTTCACGTGTGGAAAAGGCCTTCTATGTTTCGATTGCTGCAACAATGATTATCCTGGCAATTAGCGTTGTGTTTATGCAGACCAAGCTATTACAAGTTCAGAATGAATTGACCAAGGTCAATGCTCAAATCGAAGAAAAGAAAACAGAGCTCGACGATGCCAAGCAAGAGGTTAATGAATTGATTCGTTCAGAACGTTTGAAAGAGATTGCAAACTCTAAAGATTTGCAGCTGAATAACGAAAATATCCGAGCAGCGGAGTAAGAAATGAAACAGTGGAAAGAAAAAATCATCCGTTATGCCGTTCGTAACCGTAAATCTCCAGAAGAAAATCGCCGAAGAGTAGGGAAAAGCCTGAGTTTATTGGCTGTCATACTCTTCGCTGTCTTTTTGGTGAACTTTGCGGTTATTATCGGAACGGGTAAAAAATTTGGTAAGGATTTGGTTCAAGAGGCCAAAAAGGTTCACCAAACAACCAAGACGATTCCAGCCAAGCGGGGGACCATCTACGATCGTAATGGAACGCCTATTGCTGAGGATGCAACTTCTTATAATATCTATGCTGTTATTGACAAGACCTACAAGTCAGCAACAGGCAAAATTCTCTATGTAGAAGATTCTCAATTTAATAAGGTAGCTGAAATTTTCCATAAATACCTAGATATGGAGGAGTCTTATGTCAAGGAACAACTTTCTCAGCCAGATCTAAAACAGGTGTCTTTTGGTACCAAGGGAAATGGGATCACCTATGCCAATATGATGGCTATTAAAAATGACCTTAAAACAGCTGGCGTTGAGGGAGTTGACTTTACAACTAGCCCTAACCGCAGTTATCCCAATGGACAGTTTGCTTCTTCCTTTATCGGTTTAGCGCAACTCCATGAAAATGAGGATGGGACCAAACGTTTGATTGGGACATCTGGATTGGAGAGTTCTTTAAATAACATTCTGGCGGGTACAGATGGGATCATCACCTATGAGAAAGATCGTCTGGGAAATATTGTTCCGGGTACAGATCAAGCTTCTCAACAAACAGTAGATGGAAAAGATGTCTACACAACCCTTTCTAGTCCCTTGCAATCCTTTATGGAAACCCAGATGGATGCCTTCCAGGAAAAAGTAAAAGGCAAGTATATGACGGCTACCTTGGTTAGCGCTAAAACAGGGGAAATCCTGGCTACGACCCAACGGCCGACCTTTAATGCAGATACCAAGGATGGCATCACAAAAGACTTTGTCTGGCGTGATATCCTCTATCAAAGTAACTACGAGCCAGGGTCAACCATGAAGGTGATGATGTTGGCTTCGGCTATTGACAACAATACCTTCCCTGGTGGCGAGTACTTTAACAGTAGTGAATTGAAAATAGCAGATGCGACCATTCGAGACTGGGACGTCAATGAAGGATTGACTAGTGGTGGCACCATGACCTTCTCTCAAGGATTTGCTCACTCAAGTAATATCGGAATGACCTTGCTTGAGCAAAAGATGGGGGATGCAACCTGGCTGGACTACCTCAACCGTTTTAAGTTTGGGGTACCGACCCGTTTTGGTCTGGCAGATGAGTACACAGGTCAATTGCCTGCTGACAACATTGTCAATATCGCCATGAGTTCATTTGGACAAGGGATTTCTGTTACCCAGACCCAGATGCTTCGTGCTTTTACAGCTATTGCCAACGATGGGGTTATGTTGGAGCCGAAATTTATCAGTGCCCTCTATGATCCAAATGACCAGTCTGTTCGTAAGTCTCAAAAGGAAATTGTCGGAAATCCTGTGTCAAAAACAGCAGCGTCCTCTACTCGGGAGCACATGGTCATGGTCGGAACAGATCCTGTCTACGGTACCATGTACAACCACAGTACAGGAAAACCAAATGTCAATGTTCCAGGTCAGAATGTAGCCCTCAAGTCTGGTACAGCCGAAATCGCTGACGAGAAAAATGGAGGCTACTTGGTTGGTTCTACCAACAACATTTTCTCAGTTGTGGCTATGAACCCTGCCGAAAATCCTGATTTTATCTTGTATGTAACGGTTCAACAGCCTGAACATTATTCAGGTATCCAATTGGGAGAATTTGCCAACCCAATCTTGGAGCGGGCTTCAGCTATGAAAGAATCCCTCAATCTTCAGTCAACTGCCAAGAACTTGGATCAGGTCAGCAAGACGACAAGCTATGCTATGCCGGCTACCAAAGACTTTACTCCGGGTGACCTAGCAGAAGAATTGCGCCGAAACCTGGTCCAACCAATTGTTATCGGAACAGGAACCAAGATCAAGGAACTCTCGGTTTCTGAAGGAGATAATTTGGAAGCCAATCAGCAGATCTTGATCCTGTCAGATAAGGTCGAAGAAATGCCTGATATGTACGGCTGGACAGATGAAAATGTGCAAACATTTGCTAAATGGCTGAATATAGAAGTCGAGTGGGAAGGTAGTGGCAAAACGGTCAAGAAACAAAGTGTCCGTGCCAATACAGCCCTCAAAGACATTAAAAAAATGAAAGTAACTTTAGGAGATTAAGATGATTAGTTCCATTAGTGCTGGAATTCTAGCCTTTCTATTGACCTTGATTGGCATTCCAGCCTTTATCCGATTTTATCGAAAAGCACAGATTACGGGTCAGCAGATGCACGAGGATGTCAAACAACACCAAGCTAAAGCTGGGACTCCAACCATGGGAGGTCTTGTCTTCCTTATCGTTGCAGTAGTTGTGAGCTTTCTTATTGCTCTCTTTACCCAACAATTGACCAACAATGTAGGCATGATTTTGTTTATCTTGGTGTTGTATGGTTTGGTAGGTTTTCTGGATGATTTCCTCAAGGTCTTTCGTAAGATCAACGAAGGCTTGAATCCTAAGCAAAAACTTGCTCTCCAGCTCCTTGGAGGAGTGATTTTCTACCTCTTTTATGAGCGTGGTGGCGATATGCTTTCAGTTTTTGGCTACCAAGTTCATTTGGGTTTTTTCTATATTTTCTTTGCCCTTTTCTGGCTAGTTGGTTTTTCCAATGCGGTGAATCTGACTGACGGGATTGATGGCTTAGCGAGTATTTCCGTGGTGATTAGCTTATCGGCCTACGGTGTGATTGCTTATATGCAAAATCAATTGGATATTCTTCTTGTGATTCTTGCCATGATTGGTGGTTTGCTAGGTTTCTTCGTCTTTAACCACAAACCTGCCAAGGTCTTCATGGGAGATGTAGGAAGTTTGGCTCTTGGTGGGATGCTAGCAGCAATCTCTATGGCCCTCCACCAAGAATGGACCCTTTTGTTGATTGGGATTATCTATGTCTTTGAGACAAGCTCTGTTATGATGCAGGTTACCTACTTCAAAATTAGTGGTGGAAAGCGTATTTTCCGTATGACACCTGTGCATCACCATTTCGAGCTTGGAGGATTCTCAGGCAAGGGCAATCCTTGGAGCGAGTGGAAGGTTGACTTCTTCTTTTGGGGAGTTGGGCTTCTAGCAAGTCTCTTGACCTTAGCCTTTTTATACCTACTGTAAAACTAACTTTTGATGACAAAATAAAACAGGATGAAGGTGATCTTCATCCTGTTTTTGTGTGTTTAAAGGTTAGTTGGAGTCATCCTTTCTCCCTTTTAACATAAAAGTGGCTGTAAGGGCTAGGCTGAGTCCTGCTAAGAAGAGGAGTGGGTTGGACACTTCTCCTGTTGCTGGAAGTTCTTCTTTAGGAGAATGATTTCCAGCTTTAGCAAGGCTCGGACTAGCTGGAAATTGTTCAGCCTCGTGTGCTGAGGTTTCTGCATCTGAAGTACTTGGTTTTTCCTCTGTGTTAGAGCTTGTTCCAGTTGCTTGATAGACGACAGCATAGGTACTGAAATGATTAGTGATGAATTCTACCTTTCCGTCTCGAACGGTGAAATCAAGGACTTGCAACTCCTTGGTTGGAGTGATGTAGTAGATGTTTTCTACGCTAGCTGAAACAGGCAAGCGAACTAAGACAGCGCCTTTTGGCTGTACGCTATGATCTGTTGGATTTTTAAGTTGTAGGTCGTAAGCGTCATAGGTCTTGCCAAAGAGTTCTTGAGCTAGGACACGTCGGCTAGAAACGTGAGAAATTCCTTCTAAGTCGCTGGCTCCACCGATGATTTCTACTCCAGTCTCTTTATCTTTTAAGACTCGAACTGGATAATCAGGAAGGGTAAGGGTTGGAGCAGCCTGATCCCCACTAGTTCCGATAGGGTCAGTGTACTCAGTTTTTTCAACAGTAGGAGCTTCCTCTTGCCCTGCAGTTCCGATAGGGTCAGTGTACTCAGGTTTTTCAACAGTAGGGGCTTCCTCTTGCCCTGCCGTTCCGATAGGGTCAGTGTATTCAGGAATTGTCACTGTAGGCGGTTCCTCTTGCCCTGCAGTCCCGATAGGCTCAGTGTATTCAGGTATTGTCACTGTAGGTGGTTCCTCTTTCCCTGCCGTTCCGATAGGATCAGTATATTCCGGAATTTCTAAAATAGGAGCTGGTTCGTCCCCCTTGCTTGTAGTTGGCTGCTTCTCGTCAACCTTCTTCTCATCTTTTTTAGTAAAGACAGCTACGACAGGACTGCTTGTGGTAGTTCCTTGAATGGCATAAGCTTCGATCGCTTTTCCAGTTTGTCGATCAGTAGCCTCAGGGATTGGGATTTGAACTTGATTGTCTTGGATTGATAGCACGGTCTGATCCCCACTTGTAACCAGATGCGTTTGGTCCACTTTGCGTAAGACCAGAGGATCTTTGACACCAGGGAAGGTCACAGCGATGGCTTCCCAGTCTCCAGATGGTAGGCTTAAGGAAATTTCTTTGTCGTTTTCCTTAAGAGGAGCGATACTTGGGCTATCTAAACCGACAGCTGGGGCTTTGATGATGTCAAAAGAGTCCAGAGAAATTTTCTTGCGACCTTCTGGTGAATCTGGGTCAACACGTAATGTCAGGGTGTGCGGACCGTCAGTGAGATTTGTAAATTCGCCAATAAAGGCTCTCTTTTCAGTTGCGCCTGACGTATAGAAATCCAAAGCAGGCATTTCTTTTCCATCCAGTGTCACAAGCGCTTTACCTAGCTCGGTAGTTTTCAAGCCATAGATACGAATGCCTGTACCAGTAAAGGAAATAGTTGCCTGAGCTTCTGAAGCTGCACTAGAGTCGCTGTTGTTGATGTCAGCGTATTTTTCCGTACCTCCGTAGAGTTCAGGGTCAGACCAGTCCTTAAACTGGGAACCATACTGGATGCGCGAATCACGGTCATCCATTTTTTCAATCGTACTTCCTTTTCCAGATAGGATCTTGAAGTAGTCTAAGGAAATTTTCGAGCGTTCACTTCCACGTCCTTTGTGCTCACGTTTAACGCTAAGAGTCAATGTATGAGGTCCTTCTGACAATCCTGTGAAGCGGCCGATGAGGCTACCTTTTTCAGTTGCCCCAGCAGTGTGGAAATCAAGTTCGCCGACCTCTTTGCCATCAATTTTTGCAGTAGCAAGACCTAGCTCAGACGATTTTAGTCCATAGATTTCGATACCAACACCATTGAAAGGAATGGTTGCAGTGATATCTTCGTCTGTGTAGTTTCCTTTTGAAAGGTCAGCAAATTTTTCAGTTTCTCCAAATAATTCTGAGTCTGCCCAGTTTCCAAAGGCGGCTCCGTACTGGATACGACTATCCCGATCATCCATCAATTCACTAGGAGTTTCTACAGTGACCTGTTCAGATACTTGGGTAGGAACTTCTCCCAGCATGGCCTTGACGGTATAGGTATAGGCGAGTTGAGGATTTAGTGAGCGGTCGATAAAGTGGGTTTGATTGGTTACAAATTCTCTAGTTGCAGAGGTTTGACCAGATTCGTCTTTTACTTGTCTTTGGATGACATAGTGGGTAGCACCTTCTACTTGGTTAAAGGTAAGTTCGGCAGTGACTCCATTTTGTCGAACTGCTGTCAGACTGGTTATGCGACCAGGGAAATGTTCAAAGGTAATGACATCACCTTTTTGTGTTGCCAGTTGGATGCGGCCATCTTTGAGGACAGGAGCCTTGACTGCTTTGCCATTGACCTTAACCTGACTGGCTTCGATATTTGGATAGTCTACAACCAAGTCTCCGCCGACATTTGACAGGAAGGACAAGCTTTGAAGGTTTTTATCTTTCCACTTCATGCTGACTTCAAAGTTACCACGGGCAATCAAGCCAGAAACTTGACCGTCTTTCCAGGCATCTGGAAGGGCTGGTAATGGCGCAATATAGCCAGTATGAGATTGGAGGAGCATTTCTGCCATCCCACTAGTTGCTCCAAAATTTCCGTCGATTTGGAAAGGCGCGTGGGTATCCCAAAGGTTTTCTAGGGTTGAGTATTTGAGCTGTTCAGCGAGTAAGCGATGGGCACGGTTACCGTCCAAGAGACGAGCCCAGAGGTTGATTTTATTGGCCTTAGACCAACCAGTACCACCATCTCCACGGTGGTTGAGGGTAGCACGCGCAGCTTCTAGGTATTCAGCTTGATCTTTGCTAAAGAGCGTACCTGGGAAGAGACCTACCAGATGGGAAACGTGGCGGTGGTTATTTTCAATGCCTTCATTTGTGAATTGCGGACTGTCCTCCTCGTACCATTCCTTGATACGTCCCTCATTGTTGATATGAAGTGGTTTTAGTTTGTCAAATTTAGCCTTGACCTCTGTGACTAAGTCTTGGTCGACTTTCAGATGGTTGGCAACTTCCATGTAGTCATGGAATAGCTGCCAGACTAGCGACTGGTCAAAGGTGTTTCCGATTGTGATGGTACCGTGTTCTGGTGAGTAGGATGGAGAAGACACCCAACGGTCACTGGCCTGGTCATAGTGCAAGAAGGAGTTCCAGAACTTAGCAGTCTCTTTCAACATAGGATAGATCTTTTCTTTGAGATAAGTCTCATCCTTGGTGAATTTATAGTAGTCATAGACGTTCTGCATCATCCAGGCATTAGCGGCTGGAGACCAACCCCAATAGTAATTCCAGCCTGGAGTAGTCCAGCCAAATGGAGTTGCTTGAGTGTGGACCAGCCAACCATTTTCTTGTCCGTCTTTGGATTCGATACCAGCGTATTCTTTTGCAGCGATACGACCATAATAGCGCATGTCGTCAATGTAATTGATCATTGGCTTGGCTGTTTCAGCAAGGTTGCTCATGTAGGCTGGCCAATAGTTCATTTGCAAGTTGACATTGAGGTGGTAGTCAGCATTCCAAGGTGGATTGTCTACAGCATTCCAGACTCCCTGCAGGTTGGCAGGAAGGGCATCCGTCCGATCGCGCGACGAACTGATCAATAAATAACGTCCGTATTGGAAGAAGAGTTCTTCTAGTTTCTGTCCTTTGCTAGGGTTATAGCTTTGAAGGGCCTCTTTTGTCGTTTGAGCAGTCTTGCTTCCACCTAGATTTAGTTTGACGCGATTAAAGAGACTTTGATAATCCTTGATATGGTCCTGTTTAAGTGTCTCGTAGTCTTTGGCCTTAGCGGCTTCTACAATACCCTTAACCATTTTTTCGAGGTCAATGTCTTTTCGATAATTGGTTTTTGGATTTTGAGCAAAATTAGTCTTGGCGCTGAGATAGAGGGTCGCATAGCTTGCGCCCGTAACGGTTAGAGTCTCATTCTGAACAGTGACTGTTCCGTCTGTTTTAATTCCTAGATAGGATGCAAATTTGAGACCGTTATCTTTGACAGTTCCTTTTAGAAGGATTCCATGTTCATCTGTAGTGACATGTCCGTTCTTATAGTTGGAATATTCCCAAGAGTAGTTGCCATTAGCAAGCAAGTCTTCTGTCAAACTGTTCCAAAGGGTAAAGTCAAGTGTCTTGTTTCCTTTTTTGGTCAAGTGGGTCACAGTGACATCATCAGGATAACTGGAGAAAGTTTCGCGTTTGAAGGTCGTCCCATCTTGGGTGTAAGAAGTTGTCGTAGTGGCTTCAGTGATATCCAAACGACGATGATAATCAGTTACAGTATCTAGTCCTTTCTTCTGGTTATTAAAGACCATGAAGATATCTCCAAAGGCTAGGTAACGTCCATACTGGGCGTTGTTTGGTCCAACTAGATTTTGTTCAGTCAGTTGTTTGGCTTTTTGGCGGTCACCAGCTTCGAGGGCTTTACGTATCTCTGCTAAAACCTTGTAGCGATCCTTGTAGTTTCCTCCGTTATAGTCGGTGCTATCGGGTTGTGGTCCTCCTGACCAGAGGGTCTTTTCGTTGTACTGAATTCTTTCTTCACCGATGAGACCGAAAACCTTGGCTCCCATCTCTCCATTTCCGACAGGAAGGGCTTGTTTTTCCCATCCATCATAGGAGGGAGCTGTTGGCTGATCGTAGTTGAGTTGATAGTTTTCTTGTTTTGTCACAGGCTGATCTGCTTTTTCAGGTTCCTTACTTTCTTTAGCTTCTACAATGGCTTCTTCACTAGCTTGACTATTTGTCTTCGGAGACTCCTCAGCTGGCTTGCTTTCGGAAACTACTGGACTTTCTGCTAGAGACGGATTTGTAGTTTCAGTAGCTTCAGCTGCTTTGGGTTCACTATCAGGCTTAGTGATAGCTTCGACAGAGGTTGGTTCAGTTTGCTTGACCTCCACACTGTCTGCGGCTACAGTATGATTGACTAGAAAAACAGCTCCCAGCAAAACAGAAGCAGTCCCAACCGTCAGCTTGCGGATGCTATAGCGACAGGATTTCTCCCAAAAGTGTTTTTTCATAAAACCCTCCTTTGTTTATCCGAAACCGCTTACATTTCATGAAGCAGTTTTGTTTAATTTGTTTCTATTTATCTCCTCACCTCCCATTCTAATGGTCGTTTAGCATTTGTCAAGAGGTTTTTGGTGAAAAACATATTTGATATTGCTTTTTCTTAAAATAGTAGAAGAAAGAGAGGAAAGGGTGGAATTATTCGTAATTTCATAGTTCAATCTGATTGTAAGACTAGCTTAGAATTGGCTTAACCCTCTCTTGAAAGCGTAAAACAAACTAGTCAGGAAAGTCACTTTATGGTATAATATAGAAGACTCAAAAAGAAACAGGAGAAAAAGAATGGATTTACTTTTAGCAATTATCTTGATTGTGCTAGCTTTTCTAGGAGGAGCTCTTGGAGGTATGTATTTGGTTCGCAAGCAAATCGAAAAAGAATTTGCTGACAACCCACGTTTGAACGCTGAGGCAGTTCGTGCTCTCTTGAGTGCAAATGGTCAAAAACCAAGCGAAGCCAAGGTACAACAAGTTTACCACCAAATCATCCGCCAACAAAAAGCAGCTCTTGCTAACAATAAAAAGAAATAAATAGGAAAAGTCTGGGATGAAAGTTCCAGACTTCTCACTATGTTCAATAGTTTTCAAGGATAAGACTTTTTCCTTGCATTCTATTGATATTTGATTATGATTAAGAGAGAGGCAGTTGCAATTCTATCAAGCTGTCTATCCGTTCATTTAGGACAAGGAATCATAATGAACTATCAATCAGAAAATAGACTAGAAAGAAGACTATATGGATAATCGACCAATTGGTTTTTTGGATTCGGGTGTCGGGGGCTTGACCGTTGTTCGTGAGCTCATGCGCCAGCTTCCCCATGAAGAAATCGTTTATATTGGAGATTCGGCACGGGCGCCCTATGGTCCCCGTCCTGCTGAGCAAATTCGTGAATATACTTGGCAGTTGGTCAACTTTCTCTTGACCAAGGATGTCAAAATGATTGTCATTGCTTGTAATACTGCGACTGCGGTCGTCTGGGAAGAAATCAAGGCGAAACTAAACATTCCAGTCCTAGGTGTGATTTTGCCAGGAGCTTCGGCAGCTATCAAGTCCAGTCAAGGCGGGAAAATCGGAGTGATTGGAACTCCCATGACGGTACAATCAGACATCTACCGTCAGAAAATCCATGATTTGGATCCAGACTTACAGGTGGAAAGTTTGGCCTGTCCCAAGTTTGCCCCCTTGGTCGAGTCTGGTGCCCTATCAACAAGTGTAACAAAGAAAGTGGTCTATGAAACCCTGCGTCCCTTGGTTGGAAAGGTGGATAGCCTGATTTTGGGTTGTACCCATTACCCACTCCTTCGCCCCATCATCCAGAATGTCATGGGACCAAAGGTTCAGCTCATCGATAGTGGGGCAGAGTGTGTACGGGATATCTCGGTTTTGCTTAACTATTTTGAAATCAATCGTAGCCGAGATGCGGGGCCTCTTCAACATCGTTTTTACACAACAGCCAATAGCCAAAGTTTTGCCCAAATAGGAGAAGAATGGCTGGAAAAAGAGATTCATGTGGAGCATGTAACCTTATGACAAACAAAATTTATGAATACAAGGATGACCAGGACTGGTATGTCGGTGTCTGGGATGTCTATGGAGGCATCTATAGCCTTATCAAAGATCCTCTCGAGCTTGATTTTATGGATTTAGCGCGGATTTTTCGTGACGAAGAAAATGGCTTCCCGATTACGATAACGGTGATGCGCTGGTCTTCTAACTTTCGTTTGCTCTCCTTTATCGTTGAGATTTTAAATGCCGAAGCAGGTCGCAATCTAGAAGTTATCCAACGTCAGGGAGCCCTTCTCTTGGTTGAAAATGGAAAACTCTTGCATGTCGAACTACCTAAAGAAGGGGTCGATGTAGAAGCCTTCTTTGAAACTAGCAAGGTCAGAGAAACTCTTCTCATTGCAACTCGTAACGAGGGCAAGACCAAGGAATTCCGAGCTATCTTTGACAAGTTAGGCTACGATGTGGAAAATCTCAATGACTATCCTGAACTGCCTGAAGTAGCAGAAACAGGCATGACCTTCGAAGAAAATGCTCGCCTGAAAGCAGAAACCATTTCCCAATTAACAGGCAAGATGGTTTTAGCAGATGACTCTGGTCTCAAAGTCGATGTCCTCGGCGGTTTACCAGGAGTCTGGTCAGCACGATTCGCTGGTGTGGGAGCTACTGACCGAGAAAACAATGCCAAACTCTTGCACGAATTGGCCATGGTCTTTGATCTCAAGGATCGTTCGGCTCAGTTCCATACAACCCTAGTTGTAGCCAGTCCAAATAAGGAAAGCTTGGTCGTCGAAGCTGACTGGCCAGGTTATATCAACTTTGAACCCAAGGGCGAAAATGGCTTTGGCTATGATCCGCTTTTCCTTGTGGGAGAGACAGGTAAATCATCAGCAGAATTAAGTCTAGAAGAAAAAAATAGCCAATCTCACCGCGCCTTAGCCGTTAAGAAACTTTTGGAGGTATTTCCATCATGGCAAAGCAAACCATCATTGTAATGAGTGACTCCCACGGAGATAGCTTGATTGTGGAAGAAATTCGTGATCGCTATCTGGGGAAAGTTGATGCCATTTTTCACGATGGTGACTCAGAACTCCGTCCCGATTCTCCGCTCTGGGAGGGTATCCATGTCGTCAAAGGAAATATGGACTTTTATGCTGGCTACCCAGAACGTTTGGTAACTCAACTTGGTCCAACCAAGATCATCCAGACCCATGGACACTTGTTTGACATCAATTTCAACTTTCAAAAGTTGGACTACTGGGCTCAGGAAGAAGATGCCGATATCTGTCTCTATGGTCACTTGCATGTGCCAAGTGCTTGGATGGAAGGAAAGACTCTTTTTCTAAATCCAGGCTCCATCAGCCAACCACGAGGAACTATTAGAGAATGCCTCTATGCACGTGTGGAGATTGATAACAGCTATTTCAAAGTAGAGTTTTTGACACGTGACCATGAGGTTTATCCAGGCTTGTCCAAGGAGTTTGCTCGATGATTGCCAAGGAATTTGAAGCATTTTTATTGGAGCAGGAAGAGACTTTTCTTACCCCTGCTGAGAATCTAGCAGCTTTGATTGATACCCACAATGCCGACCATGCGATTTTAGTGCTGAGCCAAATCACCTATACCCGTATCCCAGTTGTGACCTTTGACAAACGCTTTGTTGGAACCATTGGTCTGAGAGACATTTTGGCTTATCAAATGGAGCAAGGTTTGACGGATGAGCAGATGGCAACGATAGATATCGTCAATATGACCAAGACAGATGTGGCAGTAGTAGCTCCAGACTATAACATCACAGAGGTCCTCCATAAACTGGTGGATGAACCCTTCTTGCCAGTGGTAGATGATGAAGGGATTTTTCAAGGAATCATCACGCGCAAGTCTATCCTCAAGGCCGTCAATGCCCTCTTGCATGACTTTAGTAAGGAATATGAGATTCGATGCAAATGAGAGATAGGATATCAGCCTTTTTAGAGGGAAAGCAGGGTTTGTCTGCCAATTCCAAACAATCCTATAAGTATGATTTGGAGCAATTTTTAGATATTGTAGGTGAGCGGATCTCTGAAACTAGTCTCAAGATTTACCAAGCCCAGCTAGCCAATCTAAAAATCAGCGCCCAGAAGCGAAAACTTTCGGCCTGCAACCAATTTCTCTACTTTCTCTATCAAAAAGGTGAAGTGGACAGTTTTTATCGTTTGGAGTTAGCCAAACAAGCTGAAAAGAAGACTGAAAAACCAGAGATTCTAGACCTAGACTCTTTTTGGCAGGAAAGTAATTATCCAGAAGGACGCTTGCTGGCGCTCTTAATCCTAGAAATGGGACTTTTGCCAAGTGAGATTTTAGCCCTTAAGGTTGCAGATATCAATCTGGATTTTCAGGTGCTACGAATCAACAAGGATTCTCAACAGAGGATTGTTACCATTCCCACGACCTTGATCCCAGAGCTGGAATCCTTGATGGGGCAAACCTATCTCTTTGAAAGGGGAGGAAAAGCCTATTCTCGTCAGTGGGCCTTTCGTCAGCTAGAGTCCTTTGTCAAGGAGAAAGGTTTCCCAGCCTTATCAGCCCAAGCCTTGCGGGAACAGTTCATTCTGAGACAGATAGAAAAGAAGGTCGAATTGTACGAAATAGCAAAAAAATTAGGATTAAAAACAGTCCTGACCTTAGAAAAATATAGATAATGGATATTAAATTAAAAGATTTTGAAGGGCCCCTGGACTTGCTCTTGCACCTGGTTTCTAAGTACCAGATGGATATTTACGATGTGCCCATCACAGAAGTCATCGAACAGTATCTAGCCTATGTCTCAACCCTGCAGGCCATGCGTCTGGAAGTGACGGGCGAGTATATGGTCATGGCTAGTCAGTTGATGCTGATCAAGAGCCGCAAGCTTCTTCCAAAGGTGGCAGAAGTGGCTGATTTGGAGGATGACCTGGAGCAGGATCTCCTCTCCCAAATCGAAGAATACCGCAAGTTCAAGCTCTTGGGTGAGCACTTGGAGGCCAAGCACCAAGATCGGGCTCAGTACTATTCTAAAGCGCCGACAGAGTTGATCTACGAAGATGCGGAGCTTGTGCATGATAGGACGACCATTGACCTCTTTTTGGCTTTTTCAAATATCCTAGCCAAGAAAAAAGAGGAATTCGCTCAGAACCACACGACCATCCTGAGGGATGAGTATAAGATTGAGGACATGATGGGCATTGTAAAAGAGTCCTTGACTGGACGAGATCAATTGCGCTTGCAGGATTTGTTCAAGGAAGCCCAGAATGTCCAAGAGGTCATTACCCTCTTTTTGGCAACCCTAGAGTTAATCAAAACCCAGGAACTGATCCTCGTTCAAGAGGAGAGTTTCGGAGATATCTATCTCATGGAAAAGAAGGAAGAAAGTCAAGAGGCACAAAGCTAGACTTGATAGAGAGGAAAGATGAGTACTTTAGCAGAAATAGAAGCGCTCTTGTTTGTAGCAGGTGAAGATGGGATTCGAGTCCGTCAGTTGGCTGAACTCCTATCGCTTCCCCCGACAGGCATCCAGCAGAGTTTAGAAAAATTAGCCCAAAAGTATGAAAAAGACCAGGATTCGAGCTTGTCCCTGATTGAGACAGGGGGAGCATACAGATTGGTGACCAAGCCTCAATTTGCAGCGATTTTGAAGGAATACTCCAAAGCTCCCATCAACCAGAGTTTATCTCGGGCGGCCCTTGAGACCTTGTCCATTATTGCCTATAAGCAACCTATCACACGTATAGAAATCGACGCTATTCGTGGGGTTAATTCGAGTGGAGCTTTGGCAAAGTTACAGGCTTTTGAATTGATACGAGAAGACGGGAAAAAAGAGGTGCTTGGACGCCCTAACCTCTATGTAACGACGGATTATTTCCTAGATTACATGGGGATTAACCATTTGGAAGAACTGCCAGTGATTGATGAGCTTGAGATTCAAGCTCAAGAAAGCCAATTATTTGGTGAAAGGATAGAAGAAGATGAGAATCAATAAATATATTGCCCACGCAGGTGTGGCCAGTAGGAGAAAAGCAGAAGAGCTGATCAAGCAAGGCTTGGTAACGGTCAACGGCCAAGTGGTGCGTGAACTAGCAACCACTATCAAGGCTGGCGACAAAGTCGAAGTGGAAGGTCAACCAATCTACAACGAAGAAAAGGTCTACTATCTGCTTAATAAACCACGCGGTGTGATTTCCAGTGTGACAGATGACAAGGGCCGCAAGACGGTTGTCGACCTCTTGCCCAATGTCAAAGAACGCATTTATCCAGTTGGACGTTTAGACTGGGATACATCAGGTGTCTTGATTTTGACCAATGATGGGGACTTTACAGACGAGATGATTCACCCCCGTAATGAGATTGACAAGGTTTATGTTGCGCGTGTTAAAGGTGTGGCTAATAAGGAAAACCTCCGCCCCTTGACCCGTGGACTTGAGATTGATGGCAAGAAAACCAAGCCAGCTGTTTATGAAATTCTCAAAGTAGATCCAGTTAAAAATCGCTCTGTAGTGCAGTTGACTATCCATGAAGGGCGAAACCACCAGGTTAAAAAGATGTTTGAAGCTGTCGGCCTCCAAGTGGATAAGTTGTCTCGGACACGTTTTGGACATCTAGACTTGACGGGGCTTCGTCCAGGTGAAGCTCGTCGCCTCAATAAAAAAGAAATCAGCCAACTACACACCATGGCTGTAACCAAGAAATAATGAAACGAATCTTAATAGCGCCAGTACGCTTTTACCAACGTTTTATCTCACCAGCCTTTCCACCCTCTTGTCGCTTTGAGCCTACTTGTTCCAACTACATGATCCAGGCTATTGAAAAACATGGCTTCAAGGGTGTTTTGATGGGCTTGGCTCGGATTTTTCGTTGTCACCCTTGGTCGAAAATAGGCAAGGATCCTGTACCAGACCACTTTTCCCTCAAACGAAATCATAAACAAAAAGAATCAGCCTGATTCTTTTTTGTATACTCTAGAAAGGAAGTTGGAAGATTAAGATTTCCACTATCCTTCTCCTATAAAAAGTGGTAAAATGGAGGACAGAAAGAAGGAACTGATATGACAACATTATTTTCAAAAATCAAAGAAGTAACAGAGCTTGCTGCGATCTCAGGTCATGAAGCACCTGTCCGGACTTATCTTCGTGAAAAGTTGATACCGCACATGGATGAAGTGGTGACAGATGGCTTGGGTGGTATTTTCGGAATTAAACATTCAGAAGCTGCGGATGCACCACGCGTCTTAGTCGCTTCTCACATGGACGAAGTTGGTTTTATGGTCAGCGAAATCAAGCCAGATGGTACCTTCCGTGTCGTTGAAATCGGTGGCTGGAACCCTATGGTGGTCAGCAGTCAACGCTTTAAACTCTTTACTCGTGACGGTCGTGAAATTCCTGTGATTTCAGGTTCTGTTCCTCCACATTTGACACGTGGAACAGGTGGGCCAACCATGCCAGCTATCTCGGATATCATTTTTGATGGTGGTTTTGCAGACAAGGCTGAAGCAGAAAGTTTTGGAATCCGTCCAGGTGACACCATTGTCCCTGATAGCTCTGCTATCTTGACAGCCAATGAAAAAAATATCATTTCTAAAGCTTGGGACAATCGCTACGGTGTCCTCATGGTAAGCGAGCTTGCAGAAGCCCTTTCAGGTCAAAAACTCGGAAATGAACTCTATCTTGGATCCAATGTCCAAGAAGAGGTTGGTCTTCGTGGCGCTCATACTTCTACAACTAAGTTTGACCCAGAAGTCTTCCTTGCTGTAGATTGCTCACCAGCAGGTGATGTCTATGGCGGTCAAGGAAAGATTGGGGATGGTACCTTGATTCGTTTCTACGATCCAGGTCATTTGCTTCTCCCGGGGATGAAGGATTTCCTTTTGACAACGGCCGAAGAAGCTGGCATCAAGTATCAATACTACTGTGGAAAAGGCGGAACGGACGCTGGAGCAGCTCATCTGAAAAATGGTGGTGTCCCATCTACAACTATCGGTGTCTGCGCTCGTTATATCCATTCTCACCAAACTCTCTACGCGATGGATGACTTCCTAGAAGCTCAATCTTTCTTGCAAGCTTTGGTGAAAAAACTGGATCGTTCAACGGTTGATTTGATTAAAAATTATTAAGCATAAGGGAGGTGCCGTATGGCAGAACCAAACCTAGAAAGCCTTATAAAAGAACTCTATAATCATGCCCGTCAGGGCTTGAGTGAAGATTTAGTTGCTGCTCTCCTAGAGACTGCTAAAAAACTACCCACTACAAATGAGCAATTACTAGCAGTCCGTCTCTCAGGACTGGTCACCCGTGAATTGCTCATCAATCCCAAACACCCAGCACCTGAATTGATCAATTTGGCGCGCTTTATCAAAAGAGAAGAAGCCAAGTACAGAGGCACTGCAGTTTCTGCTATTATGTTTGGAGAGCTATTTAAAATGCTTTGATTCTATTGTGAATCAAAGCATTTTTTATATGTCAGAAAAGCCATTCTTGATGAGGAGACGAAAAAAGCCATCCCATTCAGGATAGCTTTTTGGTTATTAGATTTGTTCAGCAATGACCTTTTCAGCTAGGTTCATAGCATGGTCAGACACACGAGTGTAGTGGGAAATGATGTCGATAAAGTTGACTCCAGCTTGTGTAGAACACTCACCCTTGTTAAGGCGTTTGATGTGGGTCTTTCTGAGAACGCGTTCCATATTGTTGATTTCTTTATGGCGTTCAATCAGACTTTGAGCTTTTTCAATATCATTGTTTTCGACACTATCAAGGGCATCCTTGATGAATGCAGTTGTTGCCTGGTAAATCTCAGCTAACTCCTCTAAAGCAGCTTCGGAAAATTGAACATTCTTACGTTGGAGGTAGTCTGTTAGGTTGAGCAAGCCTTCTGCGTGGTCCCCAATCCGTTCCAAATCACGAGATGAATCCAGAATGTTGGTCAAGACTTCACTTTCCTTTTGGCTCAAGGATTCGCTTGAGAGTCTGATGAGGTAACGAGTGAGTTTTTCATCGATGGTATTGATGGCTTCCTCTGTCTTGTGCCCTTTTTCAGCTACCTTTTCATCCAAACCGATGATATAGGTATAAGAAAGGTCAAAAGCTTTGGTTGCATAGTTCCCCAAGTGCAAGAGTTCTTTTTTGGCATTTCCTAGAGCTATGGAAGGAGATTGCTGGATAAGTTGCTCGTCGAGATAGAGGGGCTCGTACTTGACAACCTCGTCTTCACCAGGGATGAGCTTGGTTACAAAGTAGGCCAAGGCTCCGATGAATGGAAATTGTACAATGGTGTTACTTACGTTAAAGGCACCGTGAGAGAAGGCGATTGTCATCTCAGGTGAGAGGTGAAGGAGTGCCTGGAAGTACTCGATCATAGCAGTGAAAGGGCCTAATAAGATTAAGCAAAGAATAGTTCCTAAAACGTTAAAGGTAACGTGGGTTGCCGCAACGCGTTTCGCTGAGACATTGGCTCCAGCTGCCGCAATGATAACGGTTAGAGTTGTCCCGATATTATCCCCGAAGAGAACCGGTAGCGAACCTTTAAGGTCAAGGAAGCCACCTGCATAGAGACCTTGTAGAATCCCGATAGTTGCCGAAGAGGCCTGAATGAGGACGGTAATCACTGCACCGGCTACTACTCCTAAAATAGGATTTTGTCCCAAGGTTACCATATACTCCTTGAATTGTGGTAAATCTTTAAGCGGGCTCATACCGGCACTGATGAGGTTGAGGGCGTAGAAGATTCCCCCGACACCAAACAGGATGCGCCCGATATTGTTTGCTGTTCTGTTTTTTGTAAAGAAGAGGAACATGGTTCCAAGGAAAATCAAGGGTAAAGCATACTCACCAAGCTTGAAACCGATGATAAAGGATGTAACGGTGGTTCCGATGTTGGCTCCCATGATAATTCCGATAGCCTGTCTAAGGGTTAGAAGACTAGCGCTGACTAGCCCAACCGTGATAACTGTAACCCCTGTACTTGACTGAATCAGGGCAGTCACGACGATTCCGACTAGAACGCCTAAAAAGGGATTGCTAGTGTACTTGTCAATGTAAAAACGAAGGCGATCTCCAGCAGCTTGTTGCAAACCGTCTCCCATGGTCTTGATACTATATAAAAATAGTCCCAGACCACCTAAAAAGTGAAATAAAATTTCCTGCCAATTAATGGACATTTCTTTTTCCTCCGAAAAATAATAACGGAATTTCTCCTATTCTATTTTAAAGGATAAAAGTAAATCTCACAAGTGTTTAGCTGAAATTTTCATAAGAAACAAGAACTTTCTTTTAAAATGAGAGATAGATTTCCTTTGAGATAGATGATTTATAGGATTGTGTCCAAATTTTACTGATTTTTATCCTAGTTATAGTTTTTATGTTAAATAGATTGACATCGCTTTCATATAGGATAAAATGAAGATGATCCTGTTCTGGTGGTGTGCACTGAGAACAGTTACTTTTTATCAAAAAGTAAAGCGCTTACTTTATATTTTATTAGGAGGATAAGATGAAAAATCTATTTTTTGAAAAACGTTGCCGTTACAGTATTCGTAAGCTGTCAATCGGGGCCTGTTCCTTGATGATTGGTTCAGCTCTATTTGTGAGTCCAGCTCTTGCCGAACAAGTCGCAGTCCCTGAAACAGCTGCAAATACGAGCGCCCAAGCTACAAGCGCTAGTGAAACAGCTAATCCAGATACTGTAGCCCTTGAAAAACAATTAGAGGAAACAGAGAACAAAGTAGCTGAGCAGCCAATTTCAGAAAACACTCCAGCAATAGCTGATTTGGTCAATGAAAAAGAAGAGGCAAAACCCGCTCCGGCAGATAAAGTTGAAAAACCTGCTCAACCAACTGAAAAAGAAGAAGTTAAACCAGAGGAGGCACCTCAAGTAGCTGAGAAGAAAGCCGACAAACCGACTCTAGCAGACGTTCCTAAAAATGAGGAAAAGAGTCTCCGACCAAAAGAAATCAAATTTGATACTTGGGAGGATTTGTTGAAATGGGAACCGGGTGCGCGTGAGGATGATTCCATCAACCGTTCCTCAGTTGAACTCGCCAAGCGCCACAGAGGGCAGTTGGTCAATGAAAAAGCAAGCAGAAGAGCCAAGGTCCAGGCGCTGGCAAATACCAACTCAAAGGCCAAAGACCACGCTTCGGTTGGTGGAGAAGAATTCAAGGCCTACGCCTTTGATTACTGGCAATACTTGGATTCAATGGTCTTCTGGGAAGGTCTAGTTCCAACTCCAGATGTCATTGATGCCGGTCACCGCAACGGAGTTCCCGTTTATGGAACACTCTTTTTCAACTGGTCAAATAGCATTGCCGACCAAGAGAAATTTGCAGCTGCCTTGAAACAAGACGCAGATGGCACCTTCCCTATCGCACGGAAACTTGTCGATCTTGCTAAGTACTATGGCTTTGATGGCTATTTCATTAATCAGGAAACAACGGGGGAATTGGTAGCACCTCTTGGTGAAAAAATGCGCCAATTCATGCTCTATACAAAAGAATACGCGGCTAAAGTCAACCACCCAATCAAGTATGCTTGGTACGATGCCATGACCTACAAATATGGTCGTTACCACGAAGATGGTCTAGGTGATTACAACTACCAGTTCATGCAAAAAGAAGGTGACAAAGTCCCTGCAGATCAATTTTTTGCCAATTTCAACTGGAACAAGGAAAAGAATGACCACTCCGTAGAGATGGCCAAATGGCTAGAACGTAGCCAATATGATGTCTTTGCAGGCTTGGAATTGCAACAAGGTGGTTCTTATAAGACCAAAGTCAAATGGGATGCTCTCTTGGATGAAAAAGGTAAGTTGCGTTTGTCACTTGGACTTTTTGCACCAGATACGATTACCAGTTTAGGAAAAACAGGTGAAGACTACCACAAGAATGAAGACATCTTCTTTACAGGTTACCAAGGGGATCCAACAGCTCAAAAACCAGGTGATAAAGAGTGGTATGGAATTGCCAATTTAGTTGCGGACCGCACACCAGCAGTGGGACGCACCTTCACTACCTCTTTTAATACAGGTCATGGTAGAAAGTGGTTTGTAGATGGCAAAGTTTCTAAGGATTCTGAATGGAACTACCGTTCTGTTTCAGTTGTCTTACCAACATGGCGCTGGTGGCAGACTTCAACGGGTGAAAAACTCCGTGCAGAATATGATTTTACAGATGCCTATAACGGTGGGAACTCCCTTAAATTCTCAGGTGATGTAGCTGGCAAGACGGACCAAGATGTGAATTTGTATTCTACTAAATTAGAAGTAACGGAGAAAACCAAACTTCGGGTTGCCCACAAGGGAGGAAAAGGCTCGAAAGTTTATATGGCCTTCTCTACGACTCCAGACTACAAATTTGAGGATGCAGAGGCATGGAAAGAACTGACTCTTTCTGATAACTGGACAAATGAAGAAATTGACCTTGGCTCACTAGCAGGTAAAACCATCTATGCAGTTAAACTCTTCTTCGAACATGAAGGTGCTGTAAAAGATTATCAGTTCAACCTAGGACAATTAACTATCTCGGACAATCACCAAGCACCACAAGCACCTACAGATCTCTCTGTGGTGAAGCAATCTCTTAAGAATGCCCAAGAAGCTGAAGCGGTGGTTCAATTTTCGGGTAACCAAGATGCAGATTTCTATGAAGTCTATGAAAAAGACGGTGACAACTGGCGTTTGTTGACGGGTTCATCTGCTTCAACCATCTACTTGCCAAAAGTTAGCCGTTCTGCTAATGCGACTGGTAGGACTCAAGAATTGAAAGTCGTTGCAGTTGGTAAGAATGGACTTCGTTCTGAAGCGGCGACGGCTTCCTTTAACTGGGGCATGACTGTTCAGGATACAACTCTCCCAAGACCTTTGGCTGAAAATATTGTTCCAGGGGCAACGGTTATCGGCAGCACCTTCCCGAATACCGAAGGCGGTGAAGGCATCGAAGGCATGTTGAACGGTACCATTACTAGCTTGTCAGATAAGTGGTCTTCAGCTCAGTTGAGCGGTAGTGTGGATATTCGTTTGACCCAACCACGTCGTGTTGTCAGATGGGTAATGGATCATGCGGGAGCTGGTGGTGAGTCTGTTAACGATGGTTTGATGAACACCAAGGACTTTGATCTTTACTACAAGGATACAGATGGCGAGTGGAAACTAGCTAAGGAAGTCCGTGGCAATAAAGCGCACGTGACAGATATCACTCTTGACAAACCAATCACCGCGCAAGACTGGCGTTTGCATGTCATTACATCTGATAACGGAACACCTTGGAAGGCCATTCGTATCTACAACTGGAAGATGTACGAAACCTTGGACACAGAAAGTCAAAATATTCCAATGGCTAAGGTAGCTGCTCGTTCACTTGGAAACCACCAAGTTCAACTAGGCTTCTCTGATGTTCCAGCAGGCGCAACCATCACCGTTTACGACAAGGCAGATTCACAAACACCAATTGCAACCTTGAAGACTGAAACTGGTGGCGACCTGGCAACAGCACCATTGGCCTTTGACAAGCAACCAAATCTCCTCTATTATCGCACCCAACTACCTGGCAAAGAAATCAGTAACACCTTGGCTGTAGCGATTCCGCAGGATGAAAGAAAGATTGCTGCAGTTATCCTTGAAAAAGGACCTAAGAAGACGGTTTACAAAGAGGGAGAAAAACTTGACCTCAGAGGCGGAACCCTCCGTGTTCAATACGAAGGGGAACAAGCCGACGAGCTGATTAACCTTACTCACTCAGGTGTGACGGTATCTGGATACGATGCTCATCAAAAAGGGGAACAAAACCTAACACTTCAATACCTTGGTTTACCAGTGTCAGGTGATCTGAAAGTCCAAGTGACAGGACAGGATGAAGGAAAACCAAAAGAAGTAGCGGGCTTGTATATTACTCAGAAACCAAAAACAGACTATCTAGTAGGAGATCAACTGGATCTCTCTGAAGGTCGCTTTGGTGTTCTCTATGATGATGAGACAGAAGAAAGTCATGCCTTTACGGATCAAGGTGTTGAAATCACGGGCTATGATGCTCAGAAGACTGGACGACAAACCTTGACCTTGCATTACAAGGGACACACTGCTGAGTTCGATGTCTTGGTTTCTCCAAAAGCAGCTGTCAACGATGAGTACCTCAAACAAGAAATCACTGCTGCCCAAGGTCGCCAGTCAACCCTTGCCTATACCTTCTCAAGTGAGGACAAACAAGCTGTACTAGTAGAGAAACTTAATGCAGCGAAAGCTGTTGCAGAAAACCATGATGCCAGTCAAGAAGAAGTCAACAAAGCCTTGAATGAATTGAAACAAGCTGGAGGGGACTTGGATGGAAATCAACGTTATCAAACTGCTAGAGAAGAATTGGAAGGTTTGCTCGAATCTGTCCGTGAAAAAGATTCTCAAGATGAGTTGATTGCCCAAGCTGAAGCTTTGTTGTCTTCACAAACACCAACTCCACAAGCTTTTGCGGAAATGAAAGAAAAGTTGAATAAGAAACTAGCACCTGCAGAAGAAAGCCATCATGTTGGAAGCATGGATCCAAATGAAGTGGCTCCAACAGTTGAAGCCCTCCCTGAACTAGTTGTTGAAACTGAAACAACAGCCTTTGAACGTCAGGAGCGACCAAACACCGAGCTTCTCAAAGGACAACGCCAGCTAGTTCAAGCAGGAACGGAAGGCCAAGTTCGTCGTCTAGTAGAAGTAGATGCCCAAGGCAATCGCACTCTTCGTTCAACTGAAGTTCTCAAGGAAGCCCTCCCAGAAATTACTGAAGTTGGAACAAAAGTTCTGTCTAGCAACCAACCAGCTGAGGGAGTAAAAGACCTAGTTTTAGAAATTTCGAAACTAGAAATTGAAGAGGATACAGTAGCCTTTGAACGTCAGGAGCGACCAAACGCCGAGCTTCTCAAAGGACAACGCCGTGTTGTGCAAGCTGGAGTTGAAGGTCAAAATCGTCACTTTGTAGAAGTAGATATCCAAGGCAAACGCACTCTACGTTCGACTGAGGTAGTCAAGGAAGCAATCCCAGAAATCACTGAAGTTGGTACAAAAGTTCTATCAAGTAACCAACCAGCTGAAGGTGTGAAAGATTTAGTTCTAGCAACTCCGAAACTGGAAGTTGAAGAGGCTACAATGGCCTTCGAACGTCAAGAGCGACCAAATGCAAGCCTTCTAAAAGGACAAGGCCAGCTAGTTCAAGCAGGTGTGGAAGGTCAAGTTCGCAACTTTGTAGAGGTGGATGCCCAAGGCAAACGCACTCTTCTTTCAACTGAAATTCTCAAGGAAGCTGTCCCAGAAATCACAGAAGTTGGAACAAAAGAAGAGCTAGACTCACAAACAACAGACCAAGCGTCTTTAGCAGCATCGGTAAAAGTTGAAAAAGCAACAAATCAACTTCCAAATACTGGTGTAGAAACAGATGCCAGTCTAGTAGCGTTGGGACTCCTCGGAGTAATGAGTGGCTATGGCTTGCTTGCTAGAAAGAAGAAAGAAGACTAATCGATTTAGAATTCTTGGAATTTCTCATAACAATTAAAAAACAAGGTTTGACTGCAAGTCGGTCAAGCCTTGTTTTGATTATTTTATCTCGCATTGATTACTTATTTGATAAGGTTTTTCTAGATTTGATTTTAAAAAATGCTAGTTTTAATTATAAGAATGAACAAGAAAAGTTTAGGGTTTTTCTATCTCTTTTGCGGATTTTGTGATATAATTAACACGTATAAAAAAAGAAGGAGTCATATCTAATGGCAAAATTGACTGTTAAAGACGTTGACTTGAAAGGGAAAAAAGTTCTCGTTCGTGTTGACTTCAACGTACCTGTTAAAGATGGCGTGATTACCAATGACAACCGTATCACTGCAGCTCTTCCAACTATCAAGTACATCCTTGAACAAGGTGGACGTGCAATCCTCTTCTCTCACCTTGGACGTGTAAAAGAAGAAGCAGACAAAGAAGGTAAATCACTTGCTCCTGTAGCTGCTGACTTGGCTGCTAAATTGGGACAAGAAGTTAAATTTATCCCAGGTGTTACACGTGGTGCTGAATTGGAAGCCGCTGTTAACGCTCTTGAAGATGGACAAGTTCTCTTGGTTGAAAACACTCGTTTTGAAGATGTTGACGGCAAGAAAGAATCTAAAAATGATCCTGAACTTGGTAAATACTGGGCATCACTTGGAGATGGTATCTTCGTAAACGATGCATTCGGTACAGCCCACCGTGCACACGCATCTAACGTTGGTATCTCAGCAAACGTTGAAAAAGCAGTTGCTGGATTCCTTCTTGAGAACGAAATTGCCTACATCCAAGAAGCAGTTGAAGCTCCAGAACGTCCATTCGTAGCGATCCTTGGTGGTTCAAAAGTATCTGACAAGATTGGTGTTATCGAAAACTTGCTTGAAAAAGCTGATAAAGTTCTTATCGGTGGTGGGATGACTTACACATTCTACAAAGCTCAAGGTATCGAAATCGGTAACTCACTTGTAGAAGAAGACAAATTGGATGTTGCGAAAGCTCTTCTTGAAAAAGCAAACGGCAAATTGATCTTGCCAGTTGACTCAAAAGAAGCAAACGCATTTGCAGACTACACTGAAGTGAAAGACACTGAAGGTGAAGCAGTAGACCCAGGTTTCCTTGGTTTGGATATCGGTCCAAAATCAATTGCTAAGTTTGACGAAGCCTTGACTGGTGCCAAAACAGTTGTATGGAACGGACCTATGGGTGTGTTTGAAAACTCTGACTTCCAAGCTGGTACAATCGGTGTTATGGATGCTATCGTGAAACAACCAGGCGTGAAATCAATCATCGGTGGTGGAGATTCAGCTGCCGCAGCCATCAACCTTGGCCGTGCAGACAAGTTCTCATGGATCTCTACTGGTGGTGGAGCATCAATGGAACTCCTTGAAGGTAAAGTATTGCCAGGACTTGCAGCTTTGACTGAAAAATAAGCTTTCTTAGATGAAATCGTAGAAAAGAGGGACTCTGTTTCCTCTTTTTTATAGCCTTAAATTAAAAACGTTTCCTATTGATTTTGGCTCATAAAATCAACTAATTTATGATAAAATGGAAATAGAAAGTTGAGATTATGGGTTATTTTAAAAAATATAGATTTGATAAGTCACAGTTCAAGCTTGGTCTACGAACCTTTAAAACCGGAATTGCTGTTTTTTTAGTTCTCTTGATTTTTGGATTTTTTGGTTGGAAGGGACTTCAAATTGGGGCTTTGACAGCAGTCTTTAGTTTGAGAGAAAGCTTTGACAAGAGTGTTCATTTTGGGACATCACGCATTCTAGGAAACAGTATCGGAGGTTTCTATGCCCTTGTTTTCTTCCTTTTAAACACTCTATTTCAAGAAGCCTTTTGGGTGACCTTGCTGATCGTTCCAATCTGCACCATGTTAACCATTATGACAAATGTTGCCATGAATAATAAGGCGGGAGTTATCGGCGGAGTTTCGGCAATGTTGATTATTACCCTATCGATACCGAGCGGGGAGACAATTTTGTACGTGTTTGCTCGTGTATTTGAAACTTTTATGGGTGTTTTTGTGGCAATACTCGTAAATTATGATATTGATCGTTTCAGAAATCTTTTAGAGAAAAAAAGAAAATAATGTTACATTTTGTGACATTATTAATTGACGTATGGATTTTTTTAGACTATAATAGACAGAAAGAAGGAAATTGTAAATGAAGGAAAAAGAATTTCGTCGAAATATGGCTGTTTTTCCTATCGGTAGTGTGATGAAGTTGACCGATCTATCGGCGCGTCAGATTCGTTATTATGAAGATCAAGAGTTGATAAAGCCTGATCGAAACGAAGGGAACCGTCGTATGTATTCTTTGAATGACATGGATCGATTGCTTGAGATCAAAGATTATATCTCTGAAGGTTTCAATATCGCTGCCATTAAGAAGAAATATGCTGAACGTGAGGCGAAATCCAAGAAAGCAGTGAGCCCAACGGAAGTGCGTCGTGCGCTTCATAATGAGCTCCTCCAGCAGGGACGCTTTGCTTCAGCGCAGTCGCCTTTTGGTCGCGGTTAGGCAATCGCAAGTAGTCATATATTAAGGAGAAAACCCATGCCAATCACAGCTGCAGATATTCGTCGTGAAGTCAAGGAAAAAAATGTTACCTTTATCCGTCTCATGTTTTCAGATATTCTGGGAACCATGAAAAACGTCGAAATTCCTGCTACAGATGAACAGTTAGATAAGGTCTTGTCAAACAAAGCCATGTTTGATGGCTCTTCTATTGAAGGTTTTGTACGTATCAATGAGTCAGATATGTACTTGTATCCAGACTTGGACACATGGACAGTCTTCCCTTGGGGAGATGAAAATGGAAGTGTTGCAGGTCTGATCTGTGATGTCTATACAACAGAAGGCGAACCTTTTGCAGGTGATCCACGTGGCAACCTCAAGCGTGCACTTCGTCATATGGAAGAAGTAGGATTCAAATCCTTCAACCTTGGGCCAGAACCAGAATTCTTCCTCTTTAAGCTGGATGAAAATGGCGATCCAACTCTTGAGGTAAATGACAAGGGTGGCTACTTCGACTTGGCGCCTACAGACCTTGCGGACAATACACGTCGTGAAATCGTGAATGTCTTGACCAAAATGGGATTTGAAGTAGAAGCGAGTCACCACGAGGTTGCGGTTGGACAACATGAAATTGACTTCAAGTATGATGAAGTCCTCCGTGCCTGTGATAAGATTCAAATCTTTAAACTCGTAGTAAAAACCATTGCTCGCAAACACGGTCTTTACGCAACCTTTATGGCGAAACCAAAATTTGGTATCGCTGGATCAGGTATGCACTGTAATATGTCCTTGTTTGATGCAGAAGGAAATAATGCCTTCTTTGATCCAAATGATCCAAAAGGAATGCAGTTGTCTGAAACGGCCTACCATTTCCTTGGTGGTTTGATTAAGCATGCCTATAACTATACTGCTATCATGAACCCAACAGTTAACTCATACAAACGTTTGGTTCCTGGTTATGAAGCGCCTGTTTACATTGCTTGGGCTGGTCGTAACCGTTCGCCACTTGTGCGCGTACCAGCTTCACGTGGTATGGGAACTCGTCTTGAGTTGCGTTCAGTGGACCCGATGGCAAACCCATACATCGCTATGGCAGTTCTATTGGAAGTTGGTTTGCATGGTATTGAAAACAAAATCGAAGCACCAGCTCCTATCGAAGAAAATATCTACATCATGACTGCTGAAGAACGTAAGGAAGCTGGGATCACAGACCTTCCATCAACGCTTCACAACGCTTTGAAAGCTTTGACTGAGGACGAAGTAGTCAAAGCTGCCCTAGGTGAACACATCTATACGAGCTTCCTTGAAGCTAAGCGTATCGAATGGGCTAGCTATGCAACCTTTGTGTCACAATGGGAAGTTGATAATTATCTTGATCTTTACTAATATAGAAGAAAGATTGCCTGAGGGTGATCTTTTTTTGCATTTTATATCGAACTGTGATATAGTTTATATAACGAATCACGATATATCGAATTAAATAGGAGGTGTGGTTAAATGGAATTAACAGATAAGATTAGACGTGTTTACCTTCCTATGACTGAAACGGGTTTTTATATCTTGTTTTGTTTACAGAAGGAGAACCATGGATATGGTATCACACAAAAGGTCAAGGAGATGACAGATTCGCAAGTTTCGATTAGTCCAGGGACCATGTATGGGACCTTGTCAAAGATGGAAAAGGATGGCTTGATTTTCTTTGTCCGAGAAGAGGAAAAACGGAAAATTTATCAGATAACAGATTTGGGACGCAAAGTCTTAGATATTGAATTGAAACGTATTGAACGACTTTACAGAAATAGTCGGGAGGAAGGATGATGGAAAAGAAAAGTGTTTACCGAATTTTTACCATTGCGGATTATGATAGGGAGGTTCTATACTTTAGAGAAATGCATGCCAAGGGCTGGAAACTTAGGAAAGTAAGCTATTCTATCTTGTTGTTTGCAGTTAAGTATACCTTTGAAAAGTGTCAACCTGAGCAGGTGTCTTATCAGTTGGACTTTTATCCTATGAAAAAATCAGAGAGAGCCTCCTATTTACAATTATTTAAAGACTGTGGTTGGGAGCATATTACAGACTTTAATGGTTTTTCCTACTTTAGAAAATCACATTCTGAGATTGAATCGAATGCAGAGTTTGAAATTTATAATGATGCTACCGAGAAGTTGGATATGGTTCATCGGATTTTAAGACTGCGGTTGCTTCCTGTTTTGTTTTTCTTGTCAATGCTGATTCCGTTGTTCTTAAAGTTGCTCAGTGAAAGAGACGTTTTTAGCGGGCTAGTGTTTTTGCTTACTATCATAGATTGTGTTTTATTGTTGGTTCTTGCGATTCAGATTTCTTATATTTGTTGGAGATTGTTTCAAAAGTGGAAAGAATTATCTAATAAATAACACCAGGCATATTTTCTAATTTTGGGGTAAGACAATGAATAGCAAGGTAAAATTTCGGATTTTTACAATAGTTGATTTGGACAAGGAAGAAGAATATTTACATGAGATGCAATTGAAAGGTTGGAGATATAGAACTAATCGTTTTGGTTTTTTCTATTTTGAACAATGCCAACCAGATGATGTCATCTATCATATCTATGATTCTAGATTTCTTAAAAAGTATAAGCATGAACTACAAGATTTTAGAAATAGCGGTTGGGAATTGATAGAAACAGGTTTTTGTTCAATTCTTCGTAAACCAGCTTCTGATATACTTTCAGAAGAGAAAGTCTATATGAGTAAGGGTCTTGGATGGAAAGTTATGCGGTCTAGACTTCGTTCCTGTATGGCTACTCTCTCAGGTGGTCTTGTTGTTTGCATGAGTTTGTATCGAGAAAACTTGTCTCAGTCTTTCTTTATTATTTTCGTTTTATACGCTTGCTTAATTTCTTATCTAATCTATGGTTTTTTCAGACTTAAAAGGAAATACCAAGTAGATGAAAAATAAGTTTCTAGGTCTTCAGACTGATTTTTAGCACTCTTGACAAAAGAGTGCTAATTTTTTGAGTTTTTGTCTTGACATTCTCTTCTAAGGGTGTATAATAGAATCATGAGTTAGCACTCGGATGTATGGAGTGCTAAGCGATCGGACAGAGAGGAGTGATGAGATGGTTACAGAGCGTCAGCAGGATATTTTAAATCTGATTATTGACATCTTTACCAAAACGCACGAACCTGTCGGATCCAAGGCGCTACAAGAGTCTATTAATTCTAGTAGTGCTACCATTCGTAATGATATGGCGGCTCTAGAGAAGCAGGGTTTGCTTGAGAAGGCTCATACCTCAAGCGGTCGGATGCCAAGTGTTGCTGGTTTTCAGTACTATGTGAAACACTCGCTGGCTTTTGACAGACTGGCTGAGAATGAGGTTTATGAGATTGTCAAAGCCTTTGATCAGGAATTCTTCAAATTGGAGGATATTCTGCAAGAAGCTGCTAATCTACTGGCAGACCTGAGTGACTGCACGGTAGTAGCACTGGATGTTGAACCGAGCAAGCAACGGTTGACAGCCTTTGATATCGTTGTTTTGGGGCAACATACAGCTTTGGCAGTATTTACCCTAGACGAGTCCCGAACGGTTACCAGTCAATTTCTGATTCCAAGGAACTTCTTGCAGGAAGATTTGCTGAAACTGAAGAGCATCATTCAAGAACGTTTCCTCGGTCATACAGTTTTAGATATTCACTACAAGATTCGGACAGAGATTCCGCAGATTATCCAGCGTTACTTCACAACTACGGACAATGTCATGGATCTCTTTGAACACATTTTTAAAGAAATGTTCAACGAAAACATTGTAGTATCTGGCAAGGTCAATCTCTTGAATTTTGCCAATCTAGCAGCCTATCAGTTCTTTGACCAACCACAGAAAGTGGCTCTGGAGATTCGTGAGGGTCTGCATGAAGATCAGATGCAAAATGTTCGTGTTGCGGACAGTCAGGAATCCTGTCTAGCTAACTTGGCGGTGATTAGCAGTAAATTCCTCATTCCTTATCGGGGTTTTGGAATTCTAGCGATTATCGGCCCGGTCAATCTGGATTACCAGCAATTGGTTAACCAAGTCAATGTGGTCAATCGTGTTTTGACCATGAAGTTGACAGATTTTTACCGCTATCTCAGCAGTAATCATTACGAAGTACATTAAGATTGAAATCATTAAAGGAGGCGAAAATGGCCCAAGATAAAAAAAACGAAGAAATGAAAGAAGAGGAAGTTGTGGAAACAGTAGAAGAAACAACTCCTGAGAAGTCTGAGTTGGACTTGGCAAATGAACGTGCAGATGAGTTCGAAAACAAATACCTTCGCGCTCATGCAGAAATGCAAAATATTCAACGCCGTGCCAATGAAGAACGTCAAAACTTGCAACGTTATCGTAGCCAAGACCTGGCAAAAGCAATCTTACCATCACTCGATAACCTAGAACGTGCACTAGCAGTTGAAGGTTTGACAGACGATGTTAAAAAAGGATTGGAGATGGTGCAAGAGAGCTTGATTCACGCTTTGAAAGAAGAAGGAATCGAAGAAATCGCAGCTGACGGCGAATTTGACCATAACTATCATATGGCCATCCAAACTCTCCCAGCAGACGATGAACATCCAGCAGATACCATCGCCCAAGTCTTCCAAAAAGGCTACAAACTCCATGACCGCATCCTAAGACCAGCAATGGTGGTGGTTTATAACTAGGATACAAAGCCCGTAAAAAGCTCACAGTAAAAATAGGAGATTGACGAAGTGTTCGATGAACACAAGGAAATCTATCTTTTTTACACAGAGCTTAGGGCGTGTTCAACTATGTGGTAAGTCAGAAATCTGTGATTTCGTTGACGCACCCCCGCAAGGGTGATTAGGTTGGTCACAAGCATTTGCGAAGTGAACTGCCAATCAGCTACTGCGTATAATTTCGACTCCTCATGTCGCAATTTACATAATAGAAAACTTGTCCGAAATGACACTAAACTATGAAGAAAGTTAAGAAAGTTGTTCAGCTTTGCAATAGTAAGCGAAGCGAACCAAAGGCGATACTCTTCGCCGTGGCGCTATTTGCGCAAACTTTGAGACCTTAGGCTCAAAGTTTAGTCAAAGAGATTGACGAGGTCAAGCTCTGACGGCGCCGCCACTTAAGAAGAGTATCAAAAAGAAAAAAGATAAATTTAAGGAGAAAAAACACATGTCTAAAATTATCGGTATTGACTTAGGTACAACAAACTCAGCAGTAGCAGTTCTTGAAGGAACTGAATCAAAAATCATCGCAAACCCAGAAGGAAACCGCACAACCCCTTCTGTAGTGTCATTCAAAAACGGAGAAATCATCGTTGGTGACGCTGCAAAACGCCAAGCAGTTACAAACCCAGATACAGTTATCTCTATCAAATCTAAGATGGGAACTTCTGAAAAAGTTTCTGCTAACGGGAAAGAATACACTCCACAAGAAATCTCAGCTATGATCCTTCAATATTTGAAAGGTTACGCTGAAGAATACCTTGGTGAAAAAGTAACCAAGGCTGTTATCACAGTTCCAGCTTACTTCAACGACGCTCAACGCCAAGCAACTAAAGACGCTGGTAAAATTGCTGGTCTTGAAGTAGAACGTATCGTTAACGAGCCAACTGCAGCAGCTCTTGCTTACGGTTTGGACAAGACTGACAAAGAAGAAAAAATCTTGGTATTCGACCTTGGTGGTGGTACCTTCGATGTCTCTATCCTTGAACTCGGTGACGGTGTCTTCGATGTATTGTCAACTGCAGGGGACAACAAACTCGGTGGTGACGACTTTGACCAAAAGATTATCGACCACTTGGTAGCAGAATTCAAGAAAGAAAATGGTATCGACTTGTCAAACGACAAGATGGCTCTTCAACGTTTGAAAGACGCAGCTGAAAAAGCGAAGAAAGACCTTTCTGGTGTGACTTCAACACAAATCAGCTTGCCATTTATCACTGCTGGTGAAGCTGGACCTCTTCACTTGGAAATGACCTTGACTCGTGCGAAATTTGACGATTTGACTCGTGACCTTGTAGAACGTACAAAAGTTCCAGTTCGCCAAGCCCTTTCAGATGCAGGTTTGAGCCTGTCAGACATTGACGAAGTCATCCTTGTTGGTGGTTCAACTCGTATTCCAGCCGTTGTAGAAGCTGTTAAGGCTGAAACTGGTAAAGAACCAAACAAATCAGTGAACCCTGATGAAGTTGTTGCCATGGGTGCTGCAATCCAAGGTGGTGTGATTACTGGTGATGTCAAAGACGTTGTCCTTCTTGACGTAACACCATTGTCACTTGGTATCGAAACAATGGGTGGTGTCTTCACAAAACTCATCGACCGCAATACTACAATTCCAACTTCTAAATCACAAGTCTTCTCAACTGCAGCAGACAACCAACCAGCCGTTGATATCCACGTTCTTCAAGGGGAACGCCCGATGGCAGCAGATAACAAGACTCTTGGACGTTTCCAATTGACAGATATCCCAGCTGCACCTCGTGGTATTCCACAAATCGAAGTAACATTTGACATCGATAAGAACGGTATCGTATCTGTTAAAGCCAAAGATCTTGGAACTCAAAAAGAACAAACAATCGTTATCCAATCTAACTCAGGTTTGACAGACGAAGAAATCGATCGCATGATGAAGGATGCAGAAGCAAACGCTGAAGCAGATAAGAAACGTAAAGAAGAAGTTGACCTTCGTAACGAAGTAGACCAAGCTATCTTTGCGACTGAAAAGACAATCAAGGAAACTGAAGGCAAAGGCTTCGATGCAGAACGTGATGCTGCCCAAGCTGCCCTTGATGACCTTAAGAAAGCGCAAGAAGACAACAACTTGGACGACATGAAAGCAAAACTTGAAGCCTTGAACGAAAAAGCACAAGGACTTGCTGTTAAACTCTACGAACAAGCCGCAACAGCCCAACAAGCTCAAGCAGGAGCAGAAGGCGCACAAGCAACAGGAAACGCAGGCGATGACGTCGTAGACGGAGAGTTTACGGAAAAGTAAGATGACATTAGATTTTACAAATAGAAACCACGTTGACCTATATAATCAACTTTGCAGAGAAGCAAAACAAGATCTAGAAAGTACCAAGAGCCAAATAAGAGAATATTTCACAAGTGATCGTGTAGATGAATTAGAATTATACAAGGAAAAAATTCACGTAGCTAGGTTACGCTCGGAACAAATGGATTCATCATTAAATAATATTTTGTCTTCCGTTTTCACACCAACGGTTGCAGCAGCATTAACACTTGCTATTACAATTCCATTTGAACTATCAGAAAAAGATCCTAATGTTATTAATTTACCTGTGTATATATCGGGTGCTATTGTAATTTTGTATATGCTCCGATTAGTATGGATTCGTCGTTTAAGTTCAAAGTCTGAAAAGGAATGGACAAACAAACATAGGGTTCTATACTTTTTAGAAAATTATAAACCGTAATAAAATAAGGAAATCCAGAGGTTGCAACCCAGCCTCTGTTTTTCGGTAAAAGGGGACTGAATCTCATTTATTTAGGAATATAAAAGAAAGGAATTGAACCCGACCTAAATAGTGGTTTAATTCACAATATCAATAGAAAGGAACAAAGAGTGTTCGAGAAATTGAACTCGAGCTCTTAAGTTTCTTACTCAATATGAAAGAAAGGAACTGAACCCGACCTAAATTCTCGGAAAAAAGATAAATCTGTCTAGGAGCATCGCTCCTGCGTCAGATTTCCTATTTTTCAGTCGAATTTTTCGGTCTTGGTATCTTAAATGAACAATACTGAATTTTATGACCGTTTGGGCGTTTCAAAGAATGCATCTCAAGATGAGATCAAGAAAGCCTATCGGAAATTATCTAAAAAATATCACCCAGATATCAACAAAGAGCCTGGTGCTGAGGACAAGTACAAGGAAGTTCAAGAAGCCTATGAGACTTTAAGTGATGAACAGAAACGTGCTGCTTACGACCAATATGGTGCGGCTGGAGCCAACGGTGGCTTTGGTGGAGCAGGAGGTTTCGGTGGATTCGACGGAGCAGGTGGCTTTGGTGGATTTGAGGATATCTTTTCAAGTTTCTTCGGCGGAGGTGGTGCTTCACGCAATCCTAACGCTCCTCGCCAGGGTGATGATCTCCAGTATCGCGTCAATTTGACTTTTGAAGAAGCCATCTTTGGTACTGAAAAAGAAGTCAAATACAATCGTGAATCAAGCTGTCGTACTTGTAACGGATCAGGTGCTAAGCCTGGAACAAGTCCAGTTACTTGTGGACGCTGTCACGGTTCTGGTGTAATCAACGTCGATACTCAAACACCGCTTGGTATGATGCGTCGCCAAGTAACCTGTGATGTCTGTCATGGTCGCGGAAAAGAAATTAAAGATCCATGTACAACTTGTCATGGAACAGGTCATGAAAAACAAGCCCACAGTGTCCATGTGAAAATTCCAGCAGGTGTCGAAACTGGCCAACAAATTCGTCTAGCTGGTCAAGGGGAGGCAGGCTTTAACGGTGGTCCTTATGGAGACTTGTATGTAGTAGTTTCTGTAGAAGCAAGCGATAAATTTGAACGTGAAGGAACAACTATTTTCTACAAGTTAAACCTCAATATCGTCCAAGCAACTCTTGGTGATACTGTCGATATCCCAACCGTTCACGGTGATGTTGAATTGGTGATTCCAGAGGGAACTCAGACTGGCAAGAAATTCCGTCTACGTGGTAAGGGAGCTCCAAGTCTTCGTGGTGGTGCTGTTGGTGACCAATACGTCACTGTTAATGTCGTGACGCCTACAGGCTTGAACGAACGCCAAAAAGCAGCCTTGAAAGAATTCGCAGCTGCAGGTGATTTGAAAGTCAATCCAAAGAAAAAAGGCTTCTTTGACCATATAAAAGATGCCTTTGAAGGAGAATAAAAGTAAAAAGAGCCGTTGGGCTCTTTTTGTTTTTAGATTTTTTAAGACTTTCCTTAAGTAATGACGGACGTTAGCGACCTTTTTCGAAGTTCCATACCTAAACTTTGAGCCTAGGTCTCAAAGTTTCAGGTGTGTTCATTACGGCGGAAAGTCTTCGATTTAGTTATGAAACGGTGAATAATACTTTTCAAAAATCTCTTCAAACCACGTCAGCGTTGCCTTGGCGTAGATATGGTTACTGACTTCGTCAGTCTCATCTACAACCTCAAAACGGTGTTTTGAGCAGCCTGCGGCTAACTTTCTAGTTTGCGCTTTGATTTTCATTGAGTATAAGCAAAAAGAGCCCTTGGGCTCTTTTTGCTTATAGATTTTTTAAAACTTTCCTTAAGTAATGACGGACGTTAGCGATCTTCTTCGAAGTTCCATACCTAAACTTTGAGCCTAGGTCTCAAAGTTTCCGGACACCTGAAACCAAGCTGTTTCAGATGTTTTCATTACGGCGGAAAGTCTTCGATTTAGTTGTGAAATGGTGAATGGGTTGCCTAAATTATGATGTATAGTTGATGGGATATAACTTGTTTACATTTTTAAAAAGAGCCGTCGGGCTCTTTTTACTTATCCTCAAATTCCTGTGTTTCTTTTATCACAGCTAGTCTAGTCTGGAAATCTTTTTCCAAGACTTTGAATTTATAGGTTAAATCTTTTTGGTATTCCTTGATAAGGGCTTTTTGTTGGTCGATGATTTGTAGGCTGTTTTGGATGATATCCAAATCATCCTTGATAGCTTCGACGCGGTCAGTTGTATCTAGTACTTCATCCTGAATGGCTTGGCGATTTTTCACGACAAAATAACTTCCAGCTGCAGCTCCTGCGAATAGCAGTAGATTTGATAGTTTCATGGCATCTCCTTAAGCATTTTTAATGGTTTCAGCGACTTGGGCAAGTTTGTCAAAGTCTGGTTCGTGAGCGATAAAGTCAATCTTGAGGTCATCTTCTGCACCGTAGCGAGGTACGAGATGCACGTGAGTATGAAAGACTGTTTGACCAGCAACTTCCTCACAGTTGGCGATGATATTCATTCCGGCAGCCTTGGTAGCCTTCATGACTTTTTGAGCCACTGTTGGCACTGATGCAAAGAGTTGGCTAGCGCTGGTAGCATCCATCTCCAAAAGATTGCGATAATGTTCTTTTGGTACTACTAAGGTATGTCCAGGTGTTACTTGAGAGATATCAAGGAAGGCAAGAACCTGTTCATCCTCGTATACTTTTGAAGCAGGAATCTCCCCTGCGATAATCTTACAAAAAATGCAATCTGACATAAAATCCACCTCTACTGTATTGAATTTTGATATAATATAGCTACATTATACCAGATTCGGAGAAAATATGTTAGAAATTAAAAACCTGACAGGAGGCTATGTTCACGTCCCTGTCTTGAAAGATGTGTCCTTTACAGTTGAAAGTGGGCAGTTGGTTGGTTTGATTGGTCTTAACGGTGCTGGGAAATCAACGACTATCAATGAGATTATCGGTCTTTTGACGCCTTACAGTGGGGAAATTAAGATTAATGGTTTGACCCTGCGAGAAGATGCGACTAGCTACCGCAAGCAGATTGGTTACATCCCAGAGACGCCTAGCTTGTACGAGGAATTGACCCTCAGAGAGCATATCGAAACGGTGGCTATGGCTTACGGTATTGAACAAAATGTGGCTTTTGAGCGAGTAGAATCTTTGTTAAAAATGTTTCGTTTGGATCAAAAATTAGATTGGTTTCCTGTGCATTTCTCCAAAGGGATGAAGCAGAAGGTCATGATTATCTGTGCCTTTGTGGTGGATCCGAGCCTCTTTATCGTGGATGAGCCTTTCCTTGGGCTCGATCCGCTGGCTATTTCTGACTTGATTCAGCTTTTGGAAGTAGAAAAGCAAAAAGGCAAGTCTATCCTCATGAGTACCCACGTGCTGGACTCGGCGGAGAAGATGTGTGACGCCTTTGTTATTCTCCACAAGGGGGAGGTGAGGGCTCAGGGGAACCTTCAGCAACTCCGCGAGGCCTTTGACATGCCTGAGGCTAGCCTGAACGACATTTACTTGGCTCTGACCAAAGAGGAGGAGCTATGAAAGACTTGTTTTTAAAGCGAAAGCAGGCTTTTCGTAAAGAGTGTGTCGGTTATCTGCGTTATGTTCTCAATGACCACTTTGTCTTGTTCCTACTAGTTCTCATCGGTTTTTTAGCTTACCAGTACAGTCAACTCCTGCAAGATTTTCCTGAAAATCATTGGCCTATCCTCTTGTTTTTGGGGATTGTATCTGCCTTGCTTTGGGCTTGGGGAGGAATCGCGACCTACATGGAAGGACCGGACAAACTCTTTCTCTTAGTCAGTGAAGAAGAGGTTAAGTCTCACCTCAAAGGGCAGACAGTACGCTCACTGGTCTTTTGGCTCTTTGTCCAAACCCTTTTCTTGCTTTTATTTGCGCCCTTATTTTTAGCCATGGGTTATGGCTTGCCAGTTTTTCTCATCTATGTGCTTTTACTAGGAGCAGCGAAGTACATAGTCTTTCATCAAAAAGCCAGTAAATTTTATACTGATACTGGCCTCGACTGGGACTATGTGATTGCCCAAGAAAGCAAGCGCAAGCAAGTCTTGCTTCGTTTCTTTGCTCTCTTTACTCAGGTCAAGGGCGTTTCAAATAGTGTCAAACGTCGCGCTTATCTGGATTTTATCCTTAAAGCAGTTCAGAAAGTGCCGAGCAAGATCTGGCAAAACCTCTATCTTCGTTCTTATCTGCGAAATGGAGACCTCCTTGCCCTCAGTCTCCGCCTCTTGCTCCTATCCTTGTTAGCTGTGATCTTTATCGAGCAATCTTGGATTGCGACGGCAGTGGTTGTCCTGTTTAATTACCTTATGCTCTTCCAGTTGTTGGCTCTCTATCGTGCCTTTGACTACCAGTACTTGACCCAGCTCTTTCCTTTAGAAAAGGGTGAAAAAGAGAAGGGTTTGAAACAGATAGTGCTCGGTGTTGGAAGTGTCGTTCTTTTGTTGGAATTGCTAGTTGGAGCAGTAGTTTTTCAAGAAAAAATAGCCTTGTTGGCTCTTGTAGGAGCAGGTCTCTTCCTACAATTGTTTTATTTACCTTACCAAGTTAAAAGATTGGTTGACGAATAGACAAAAAACTAGTAGAATAGTAAGGAAACTTTATACGGAGGAAAGAAATGGACTTGGGTGATAATGAGCTAACGCTGACCCCGATACCAGGGAAGAGCGGCAAGGCTTATATGGGAAGCTACCCTGATGGGAAGCGCGTCTTTGTAAAAATGAACACCTCTCCAATCCTACCTGGCCTAGCCAGAGAACAAATCGCTCCTCAATTACTATGGACTCGTCGTTTAGCGGATGGTCGTGATATGTGTGCCCAAGAATGGTTGACTGGCAAAATCTTGACTCCCTACGATATGAATCGCAAACAAATCATTACAATCTTGAACCGTCTCCACCGCTCGCGTCCCTTGATGAAGCAGTTGAGTCGTTTGGGATATACCATGGAAAAACCGGTTGATTTATTGCGTTCTTGGCAACAAGAAGTACCAGAAATCTTGCAACAGAATCACTACTTAAATAGTGTGATTGCTGAACTAGGTAAGACGGTTCCAGGTTTTAGAGAAGACCATGCAACGATTGTGCACGGTGATCTTCGCCATAGTAATTGGATTGAGACAGAGAGTGGACTCGTTTATCTAGTGGATTGGGATTCGGTTCGTCTGACGGATCGTATGTTTGATGTAGCGCATTTGCTATGCCACTACATTCCAGATCATCAGTGGCGTCAATGGTTGAGAGACTACGGCTATAAGTACAATCAGACAGTGTTAGATAAATTGTATTGGTATGGTCAGTATTCTTACTTGAACCAGATTGCCAAATACTGTGAAAATCAAGATTTAGACAATGTAAACCGGGAGATTTATGCCTTGCGTGTCTTCCGTGACAAGTATGGAAAGAAGAGATGAGAGTTAGAAATCGTAAAGGGGCGACAGAATTACTAGAGGCTAATCCCCAGTATGTGGTCCTCAATCCCATGGAAGCTAAAGGGAAATGGCGAGACTTGTTTGGAAATGATCATCCTATTCATGTTGAAGTTGGGAGTGGGAAAGGGGCCTTTGTATCAGGAATGGCCAAGCAAAACCCTGACATCAACTATATCGGGATTGATATCCAAAAGTCGGTATTAAGTTATGCCTTGGATAAGGTATTAGAAGTTGGAGTTCCCAACATCAAATTGCTGTGGGTAGATGGTTCAGATTTGACAGACTACTTTGAAGATGGTGAGATTGATCGTCTCTATCTAAACTTTTCAGATCCATGGCCTAAAAAACGCCATGAAAAACGTCGTTTGACTTACAAGAGTTTCCTGGATACCTTCAAGCGCATCTTGCCTGAGAATGGGGAAATCCATTTCAAGACAGATAACCGTGGCTTATTTGAGTACAGTCTAGTGAGCTTTTCTCAGTATGGGATGAAACTCAATGGGGTTTGGCTAGACTTACATGCCAGTGATTTTGAAGGCAATGTCATGACGGAATATGAGCAAAAATTCTCCAACAAGGGTCAAGTGATCTACCGAGTTGAAGCAGAATTTTAAGAAATAGCTTGAAAACCAGCTGTTTGAGTGCTAATGCTTTACATAAATTGACAAACGTGCTATACTGATAGTAAGAATATGAGAAAGAGAGGCGGGGAAATATCTTCGCCTCTTGCTTATGAGGAGGTGGACGAAATCGCAACAATCGTAGAATTAGTCAGAGAAGTTGTAGAACCTGTCATCCAAGCACCTTTCGAACTCGTGGATATCGAGTATGGAAAGATTGGCAGTGACATGATTCTCAGTATTTTTGTAGACAAATCCGAAGGAATTACCTTGAACGACACGGCAGACCTGACAGAAATCATCAGTCCTGTCCTAGACACCATCAAGCCTGATCCCTTCCCAGAACAATATTTTCTAGAAATCACTAGTCCAGGATTGGAACGTCCTTTGAAAACCAAGGATGCTGTCGCTGGAGCTGTTGGGAAATACATCCATATTGGGCTCTACCAAGCCATTGATAAACAAAAAGTCTTTGAAGGAACTTTGGTATCCTTTGAAGAGGATGAGTTGACCATGGAGTATATGGACAAGACACGTAAGAAAACCGTTCAAATTCCATACAGTTTAGTATCAAAAGCACGTTTAGCAGTAAAACTATAGAAAAGAAAGGATAGCTTTTGAGGATTCAAAAGTAAAAAGAACATGAGTAAAGAAATGCTAGAGGCCTTCCGCATTTTGGAAGAAGACAAGGGAATCAAAAAAGAAGACATCATCGACGCAGTAGTAGAGTCGCTTCGTTCCGCTTATCGCAGACGCTATGGTCAATCAGACAGCGTAGCCATTGACTTCAATGAAAAAACAGGTGACTTTACAGTTTATACTGTCCGTGAAGTTGTAGATGAAGTATTTGATAGCCGTTTGGAAATCAGCTTGAAAGATGCCCTTGCCATTAATTCAGCCTATGAGCTTGGTGACAAGATTAAGTTTGAAGAAGCACCAGCTGAGTTTGGTCGTGTAGCAGCCCAATCTGCCAAACAAACCATCATGGAAAAAATGCGCAAGCAAACACGTGCCATCACTTACAATACTTACAAAGAACATGAACAAGAAATCATGTCTGGTACAGTAGAACGATTTGACAACCGCTTTATCTATGTCAACCTTGGCAGCATCGAAGCCCAATTGTCAAAACAAGACCAAATCCCTGGAGAAGTCTTTGCTTCCCACGACCGTATCGAAGTCTATGTTTACAAAGTCGAAGACAACCCTCGTGGAGTTAACGTCTTTGTTAGCCGTAGCCATCCAGAAATGATCAAACGTTTGATGGAACAAGAAATTCCAGAAGTGTACGATGGAACGGTTGAAATCATGAGCGTAGCTCGTGAAGCTGGTGACCGTACTAAAGTTGCCGTTCGTAGCCACAATCCTAACGTGGATGCTATCGGGACAATCGTTGGACGTGGTGGTGCTAATATCAAGAAAATCACCAGCAAATTCCACCCAGCTCGTTACGATGCCAAGAGTGACCGTATGATTCCTGTCGAAGAAAACATCGACGTTATCGAGTGGGTAGCGGATCCAGCTGAATTTATCTATAATGCTATCGCACCGGCAGAGGTTGACCAAGTTATCTTTGATGAAAACGACAGCAAACGTGCCTTGGTCGTTGTACCTGATAACAAGCTTTCTCTTGCGATCGGTCGTCGTGGACAAAACGTTCGCTTGGCGGCTCACTTGACAGGTTACCGTATCGATATCAAGTCTGCAAGCGAATTTGAAGCTATGGAAGAAGCCGGTCAAGTGGATTACGCAGCTGCGGATGAATTGACAGAAGAATAAAAGCTGCTAGAGGAGGGAAAGATGAAAACAAGAAAAATCCCTTTGCGCAAGTCTGTTGTATCCAACGAAGTGATTGATAAGCGTGATTTGCTCCGCATTGTCAAGAACAAAGAAGGACAGGTCTTTATCGATCCGACAGGCAAGGCCAATGGTCGTGGCGCTTATATCAAGCTAGACAATGCAGAAGCCTTAGAGGCCAAAAAGAAGAAAGTCTTTAACCGCAGCTTTAACATGGAAGTGGAAGAAAGCTTTTATGACGAGTTGATCGCCTATGTGGATCACAAAGTGAAAAGAAGAGAGTTAGGACTTGAATAAGCAAAAGATAAGTAATCTCTTGGGACTTGCTCAACGAGCAGGCCGGATCATATCAGGAGAGGAATTGGTGGTTAAAGCCATCCAAGACCAGAAAGCCAAGCTAGTCTTTCTAGCCCATGATGCTGGTCCCAATCTGACCAAGAAAATTCAAGATAAAAGTGACTATTATCAAGTAGAAGTTATAACCGTGTTTTCAACACTGGAATTAAGCATAGCAGTCGGAAAATCGAGAAAGGTTTTGGCTGTGACAGATGCTGGATTTACAAAGAAAATGAGGTCTCTTATGGAATAGAAGAGGAGGACATGATTTGTCTAAGAAAAGATTGTACGAAATCGCAAAAGAACTTGGAAAAGAAAGTAAAGAAGTTGTAGCGCGTGCAAAAGAGTTGGGCTTGGATGTGAAAAGCCACTCATCGAGCGTAGAAGCAGTTGCTGCTGAACAAATCGCAGCTAGCTTTAAACCTGCACCTGCTCCTAAGGCAGAAGCAAAACCTGCAGCACCAAAAGCAAGTGTAGAAAAGAAAGTTGAAAAGCCTGCATCAGCTAAACCAGTTGTCGCTAAGGAAGAAAGCAAACCAGCTACACCTGCAGCTTCTAAGGAAGAAAAAGTTGTAGCTGCAAGACCGCAGAGTCGAAACTTTAAGGCGGAACGTGAAGCGCGTGCCAAAGAGCAAGCGGAAAGACGCAAGCAAAACAAGGGTAACAACCGCGATCAACAACAAAACGGTAACCGTCAAAAGAACGATAACCGTAACGGTGGGAAACCTGGTCAAGGGAACCGTGACAATCGTCGTTTTAACGACCAAGGGAAGAAACCACAAGGCCAAGGAAATCGTGGCAATGATTATCGCCAACAAGCTGATAATCGTCCCAACCAAGCTGGCCCTCGTATTGACTTTAAAGCTCGAGCAGCAGCTCTGAAGGCTGAGCAAAATGCAGAATACGCACGCTCAAGCGAGGAACGCTTCAAACAGTCTCAAGTTGCCAAAGAAGCCTTGGCTCAAGCTAATAAACGCAAGGAGCCAGAAGAGATCTTTGAGGAAGCTGCTAAACTAGCTGAACAAACTCAGCCAGCTGTAGCAGTAGCTCCTGTAGCGAAAGAAGCGCCAGTGGATACACGTCGTAAAAAACAAGCTCGACCAGACAAAGATCGTGATGATTACGATCATGAGGAAGATGGTCCTAGAAAACAACAAAAGAATCGAAGTAGTCAGAATCAAGTGAGAAATCAAAGAAATAGTAACTGGAATAACAACAAGAAAAATAAAAAAGGCAATAAACAAAATAACCGTAATCAGGCTCCAAAACCTATTACAGAGCGTAAATTCCATGAATTGCCAACAGAATTTGAATATACAGATGGTATGACTGTTGCGGAAATCGCAAAACGTATCAAACGTGAACCAGCTGAGATTGTTAAGAAACTATTTATGATGGGCGTTATGGCCACTCAAAACCAATCTTTGGATGGAGAAACAATCGAACTCCTCATGGTTGATTATGGAATTGAAGCTAAACAAAAGGTAGAAGTGGACAATGCGGATATTGAACGTTTCTTCGTAGAAGATGGATATCTAAATGAAGACAAGTTGGTTGAACGTCCACCAGTTGTAACTATCATGGGACACGTTGACCATGGTAAAACAACCCTTTTGGATACCTTACGTAATTCTCGTGTCGCTACAGGAGAAGCAGGTGGTATCACTCAGCATATTGGTGCCTACCAGATTGAGGAAAATGGCAAGAAGATTACCTTCCTTGATACACCAGGACATGCGGCCTTTACTTCTATGCGTGCACGTGGTGCCTCTGTTACCGATATTACGATCTTGGTCGTAGCGGCAGATGACGGGGTTATGCCTCAAACTATCGAAGCTATCAACCACTCAAAAGCAGCTAATGTTCCAATCATCGTTGCTATTAACAAGATTGATAAGCCAGGTGCAAATCCAGAACGTGTAATCGGCGAATTGGCTGAACACGGTGTTATGTCAACTGCCTGGGGTGGTGATTCTGAGTTTGTAGAAATCTCAGCCAAATTCAACCAAAATATCGATGAACTCTTGGAAACTGTTCTTCTTGTAGCTGAAATTCAAGAGCTCAAAGCAGACCCAACCGTTCGTGCCATCGGTACTGTTATCGAAGCTCGCTTGGATAAAGGTAAAGGTGCGGTTGCAACCCTCCTTGTTCAACAAGGTACCTTGAATGTCCAAGACCCAATCGTTGTTGGTAATACTTTCGGACGTGTCCGTGCCATGACCAATGACCTTGGTCGTCGTGTCAAGGTTGCTGGACCATCAACGCCAGTTTCTATCACAGGTTTGAACGAAGCGCCAATGGCGGGTGACCACTTTGCTGTTTACGAAGATGAAAAATCTGCGCGTGCAGCCGGTGAAGAGCGTGCAAAACGTGCCCTCATGAAACAACGTCAAGCTACCCAACGTGTCAGCCTTGAAAACCTCTTTGATACGCTTAAAGCTGGTGAGCTTAAGTCTGTTAACGTTATCATCAAGGCCGACGTACAAGGTTCTGTTGAAGCCCTTTCTGCCTCACTTCAAAAGATCGATGTAGAAGGAGTAAAAGTTACTATCGTTCACTCTGCGGTCGGTGCCATCAATGAATCTGACGTGACTCTTGCGGAAGCTTCAAATGCCTTTATCGTTGGTTTCAACGTCCGCCCTACACCACAAGCTCGTCAACAAGCAGATGCTGACGATGTCGAAATCCGTCTCCACAGCATTATCTATAAGGTTATTGAAGAGATGGAAGAAGCCATGAAAGGGATGTTGGATCCTGAATTTGAAGAAAAAATCATCGGTGAAGCTCTTATCCGTGAAACCTTTAAGGTGTCTAAAGTGGGAACTATCGGTGGATTTATGGTTACTAGCGGTAAGGTTACCCGTGATTCTAAAGTCCGTGTAATCCGTGACGGTGTTGTTATCTATGACGGTGAACTCGCAAGCTTGAAACACTACAAAGACGACGTGAAAGAAGTTACAAACGGTCGTGAAGGTGGATTGATGATTGAGGGCTACAATGATATCAAGATGGATGATGTCATTGAGGCTTATGTCATGGAAGAAATCAAACGTTAAGATTTTTGCTCCTTTCTTAGGTGGTGAGGGACGCAAGCAAACCAATGGTTTCATTGCTTATTTTTGAGCCTAGTGTCTCAAAAATCCCCTGTGATAGATCTGCTTTAGCAGTTCAATCACTTTCACCACAGCGAAAGAAGCGAATGAGTTCAAATTGAACTTCGTTTCAATTTGAGCTGAAAATCAATAAGTTTAAAAATAGCTAGGTCTGCTGGCCTAGCTTTTGATTCAATAGAGAGGAAGGAATAGCATGGCAAATCATTTCCGTACGGATCGTGTGGGCATGGAAATCAAGCGTGAAGTCAATGAGATTTTGCAAAAGAAGGTCCGTGATCCGCGTGTCCAAGGTGTGACCATCACAGATGTTCAGATGCTAGGTGACTTGTCTGTAGCCAAGGTTTACTACACCATTTTGAGTAATCTTGCTTCAGATAATCAAAAGGCCCAAATTGGCCTTGAAAAAGCAACCGGAACTATCAAACGTGAGCTTGGTCACAATTTGAAATTGTATAAAATTCCAGACTTGACCTTCGTCAAAGACGAATCCATCGAATATGGAAACAAGATTGACGAAATGTTACGCAATCTGGATAAGAAATAAGAAAGAGGGGGAACCCTCTTTTTTGTTACCAGAGTATGATCATTGCTATTTGACGATGTATCTATCTGATAAAAATCGGTTTAAAAAATTTGTAAATTTCAAATAGTATGATATGATAAAGCTTGATATGAATGAAAAACGGAGAAACATATGGCTAAACAAGATATAGCTATGCAAGTACTGCAACAAGTGGTGAAATTACCCGTGGTCAAAGTTGATCGAGAGAAATTTTTAGTAGAAAAGTTTTCAAAGGAATTAGACCGTAAGGATATTGCAACCTTATTAGAACAAGGGCCGACTTCTTTGTTACCTCAGGAAAGCTTGGACCGAGTGGCAAAGGCCTGTATTAAGGACAATGTATTGCTGGCCAGCGGCACTTCGGTATTGGCAGGTCTACCTGGAGGTCTTGCCATGGCGATCACCATTCCAACAGATGTAGCCCAGTTTTACGCTTTCTCATTAAAACTAGCTCAGGAACTAGGGTATATTTACGGATTTGATGATCTTTGGGCATCGCGCAATGAGTTAAGCGAGGAAGCTAAAAACACACTCCTACTGTATCTCGGTGTGATGCTGGGAGTAAATGGTGCAGGTGCTCTGCTTCGATCAGGTGGTGTGACAGTAGCCAAGCAAGTCATAAAAGTAGTGAACAAGAAAGCTTTGACAAAGACGCTCTGGTATCCTATTTTAGAGAAAATTTTGAAAATTTTTGGTGTTAATCTGACAAAAGGAGGCCTAGCCAAAGGGATGGGGAAAGTGATCCCTATCCTAGGTGGAGTCATTTCTGGTGGCTTAACCTTTGCGACCATGAAACCGATGGGAGAAAGATTGCAACAGGAATTGTCCAAGCTAGTCAACTACAATGAAGTGCAATATCAAAGAGACGTTGATACTATTCGAAAAGAGGTCGAAATCATCGAAGGAGAGTAATATGGGATTCATTAAAATTCTAGCCAAGACTTACGGGAATTACTTTTTTACAATGCAAGGTTTAAAAGTGATGAAAACAATGAAAAAAGATGACAATCTTGTTGTTGGTCTAGGGAAGTTATTTCTTGTAGATAAGTTAATGGATACGGCTCACTGGCTCGTAAAACCAGATGATAAGGAATAACTTGAAATGAAAGAAACTAGCAGGAACTCCGCTGCTAGTTTTTTAATCTCTTCCCATGTGGTATAATATAAGCAGTAAAATCATTTTATACTCTTCGAAAATCTCTTCAAACCACGTCAGCTTCACCTTGCCGTAGGTATGGTTACTGACTTCGTCAGTTCTATCCACAACCTCAAAACACTGTTTTGAGCAACCTGCGGCTAGCTTCCTAGTTTGCTCTTTGATTTTCATTGAGTATTAGAACATACAATGGAGGTCGTCATGGACAATATCATCGATGTGTCAATACCCGTTGCAGAAGTGGTAGACAAGCACCCAGAAGTTTTGGAAATCCTAGTGGAGCTCGGTTTTAAACCACTTGCTAATCCCTTGATGCGCAATACAGTCGGTCGCAAAGTATCGCTTAAGCAGGGTTCTAAACTCGAAGGAACGCCTATGGACAAGATTGTCCGCACGCTAGAAGCGAATGGCTACGAAGTGATTGGATTAGACTAATGGCAGATGAACGGATTCATATCCTACGGGATATTTTGTTAGAATTGCACAATGGTGCCTCTCCTGAGTCAGTTCAGGAGCGTTTTGATGCGACTTTTACGGGTGTTTCAGCCATCGAGATTTCCCTCATGGAGCACGAGCTGATGAACTCAGACTCAGGTGTTACCTTTGAAGATGTCATGGAGCTCTGTGATGTCCATGCCAATCTTTTTAAAAATGCTGTTAAGGGCGTCGAAGTGGAGGATACTGAACACCCTGGCCACCCAGTTCGCGTCTTCAAGGATGAAAATCTGGCTCTCCGTGCAGCTTTGATTCGCATTCGGAGACTGTTGGATACCTATGAGTCTATGGAAGATGAGGAAATGCTGGCAGAGATGCGCAAGGGCTTGGTCCGTCAAATGGGGCTGTTGGGGCAATTTGACATCCACTACCAGCGCAAGGAAGAGCTCTTTTTCCCCATCATGGAGCGCTATGGTCACGATTCACCCCCAAAAGTTATGTGGGGAGTGGATGATCAGATCAGAGAACTCTTTCAAACAGCTTTAACGACAGCCAAGTCACTACCTGAAGTGGCGATTTCCACTGTAAAGGAGGCCTTTGAAGCTTTTGCGACAGAGTTTGAAAGTATGATTTTCAAGGAAGAGTCCATCCTTCTCATGATTCTCCTTGAGTCTTTCACCCAGGATGATTGGCTTCAGATTGCGGAGGAGAGCGATGCTTACGGCTATGCCATCGTCCGTCCGTCTGAGAAATGGGTTCCAGAACGCCAGAGTTTCCTTGAGGAAAAGAGTGCAGAGGAACCTGTTCAACTAGACACGGCAGAAGGTCAAGTTCAGCAAGTTATCGATACACCAGAAGGCCAGTTCACCATTACCTTTACCCCTAAGGAAAAGGAAGCAGTGCTGGACCGCCATAGCCAACAGGCTTTTGGCAATGGCTATCTATCAGTCGAGCAGGCCAACCTCATCCTCAATCACCTCCCTATGGAGATTACTTTTGTCAATAAAGACGATATTTTCCAGTATTACAATGACAATGCGCCAGCTGATGAGATGATTTTCAAACGGACGCCATCTCAAGTCGGACGCAATGTTGAACTCTGTCATCCGCCCAAGTACTTAGACAAGGTGAAGGCTGTTATGCAAGGTCTTCGTGAAGGTAAAAAGGACAAGTATGAAATGTGGTTCAAGTCAGAGTCGCGAGGTAAGTTTGTCCACATCACCTATGCTGCGGTACACGATGAGAACGGAGAATTTCAAGGCGTGCTAGAGTATGTTCAGGATATTCAGCCCTATCGTGAGATTGATACGGACTACTTCCGTGGATTAGAATAAGGAGAAGCAATGAGTTACGAACAAGAATTTATGAAGGAATTTGAAGCCTGGGTCAATACCCAGATCATGATCAACGACATGGCGCACAAGGAAAGTCAAAAAGTCTACGAAGAAGACCAAGACGAGCGTGCTAAAGATGCCATGATTCGCTACGAGAGTCGCTTGGATGCTTATCAGTTTTTGCTTGGTAAGTTTGAAAACTTCAAAGCAGGCAAGGGATTTCATGATCTGCCAGAAGGCTTGTTTGGTGAGCGAAACTATTAAAATACAGATACTTTCTTGATTTTTTCCCAAAATCTTGATAGAATATCTTTATTAAATCCTTGTCAGAGCAGGGATTTTTTATTGAAAGGATTTTATCATGTCAAAGAAACTCCAACGTAAAAAACAATTGCGAAATAGCCTTCGTCGCTCAGGTGCATTTTCAAGTACGGTGACCAAGGTTGTCGAAGAGACTAAGAAAGTCGTGAAACATGCAGAAAAATCTGCCAGCCAAGCAGGAAAAGTTGTCTCTAAAAAAGTGGAACAAGCAGTAGAAGCGACCAAGGAACAAGCTCAAAAAGTGGCGAATTCAGTAGAAGATTTCGCAGCTACTTTGGGTGGCCTCTCAGTAGATCGCGCTAAGACTTTCTATGATGAAGGCATCAAGTCAGCTTCTGACTTCAAAAACTGGACAGAAAAAGAACTCCTTGCCTTGAAAGGAATCGGCCCAGCTACCATCAAGAAATTAAAAGAGCACGGAATCAGCTTCAAGTAATTTTTCTTGTCCCTTGCATTTCCGTCAAAAACTTGCTACAATAGAGCCATTAGAGGTGTTTTGAGTCTCACATTTTACAGAAAGTGGCGGTGCTGAGAAGTCCACAAATGTGTCAAAACTGGTTGCTGATGGATGAAAAATGAAATAATATTGTCTTTTTATTATAAAGACGAGAGTTGCGGGCGTCTCTGCCCGAAATTGGGTGGTACCGCGGATAAACACATTCGTCCCTGTCATGGATATGGCAGGGGCGATTTTTTGTAGAAAGAGAGGTAGAAGGATGACAAGAGCAGAGTTGCCAGAACGAATAGAGACCGAGCGTCTGGTCTTGCGAGTCCGTACCGTGGCTGATGTTGTGGATATCTTTGACTATGCCAGTAGGTCAGAAGTTTCCTACCCAGCAGGCTTTCCGCCCGTCAAGAGCTTGGAAGATGAGATTTATTATCTAGAGCATATTCTGCCCGAGCGTAATGAAAAGAACAATCTCCCAGCGGGCTATGGAATTGTCGCTAAAGGAACCGATAAGGTCATCGGCTCTGTTGATTTCCCTCGTCGTCACGAGGATGATGTCTTGGAGATTGGCTATATCTTAAATCCAGACCATTGGGGTCTAGGTTATGTTCCAGAAGCAGCGCGTGCCTTGATTGACCTAGCTTTTAAAGAATTGAATCTGCATAAGATTGAACTGACTTGCTTTGGTTATAACCTTCAAAGTCAACGAGTTGCAGAGAAACTTGGCTTTACCCTTGAAGCTCGCATAAGAGACCGCAAAGATGCCCAAGGCAACCGTTGTGACAGTCTGATATATGGCTTGCTGAGGAGTGAGTGGGAGAGTTTTTAATGAGTAAGATATATTCTTGTTTTTATATGCTTTAAGGGAGACATGATGAGAAGTAGTCATAATCAAATATTAGATGCTTGGATTACAGTAGAACAATTATCAGAAGGGAATATTGAAAAAAGTGATTCTAAGTATAAGATTTTTCAAGGTGATGATTATCAATCAATATTAAAAGATTTTTTTAAACGTCAAAAATTAAAATCCAGTTCAGGGATTGCTGTTTATTGTGGAATTTTCCCTTTTCGAAAAATTATTGAAGTGTTAAGAGGCAAATACAATTTAAAGGCGACGGAGGAAGAATTGGGAAGAGCTTCTTATAAATTTACTTTTGCTCTATACTTTGATAAAGATTTGAAGTTCTTAGCTGATAAGTTTTTTTTAACCATGAGTGGGCAAATTTTCAAAAATGGGGAATTGCCTAAAGATTTCTTAATAGCAGAAAATGAGCTTCGAGAACAGTTAGGTCAGGCGTTTCTTGATGGAGAGTTCAATGAAGTTTTTAGTAAACTTCTCAAAAAGTATGAGATTTCACCAAGTGATTGCAGATATTATTTTGTTAAGAATTTTGCTGACGAAATAAATTTACATTCATTTTTTCTAAAGGATTTGAAATATGCAAAATCAATTTATAATGAAAATCTCAATCGTTATTTATCAGGATTCGATTCTGTAAGGGTTAATCTGGACGGCAATAAAGAATCATCCTATTTTAATCCCAAAGATTTAGAAACTATACTTGAACCGAAAAATTATCCATTAGGAAGATTTCCTAGTAACCCTAAATATGCTCTTTCCATGATGCAACAAGTAGCTGTAAATTTAGCTTCGAATGTGGATGAAGATATGAGAAGTGTCAATGGTCCTCCGGGGACTGGTAAAACGACACTTTTAAAAGATATTTTTGCAGATTTGGTAACGGAACAGGCGAGAATTATTAGTGAATTATCGGCTCCTAAGCTTAAAGGGAATCTAGTTTGTCATGACAAACTAGATCTTATTGCAAAATTACCAAAAGAAATTGCAGAAAAAGGAATCGTAGTTGCAAGTTCTAATAATGGTGCTGTTAAAAATATTGTTAATGAATTACCCCAAGGAAAAGAAATTTATCAGAAATTAAATTGGTTAGATGAATTAAAGAAAATTGATTATTTTGCTGAAATCAGTAATGATTTATTGTTAGAAGATGAAGATGTTTCTAACGACAAAAAATATTGGGGATTGTTTTCGATAGAAGGTGGAAAAAAACAGAATAGAGACCGTCTGCAAAATGTTTTAAAAGCAATACGACAAGAGTTGAATTCGGATAAATTTCAATCGAATCCATCAGTATACGAAGAGTTTAAAATTCAATATCAGAAGCTATTTGATAAAAGAGAAAAGATGCAAGATATAGCAGATAAGATTCGATTGCATGTAAAATTGAAAAATGCTTACCAACAGGTTGAGATAGAGTTTCATCAGGATGATGCCCAAAGACGTTCAGAACTATCTAAAATACGGGATAAACATATTCAATTAGAAAATAGTAAAAAGGAAATAGAATCTGAGCTGTTTGAGCATGAGCGTCTTATTTCTATGTTAAATGTTAACAAACAGATAGCAGCACAAGATGTTGAGTTGATAAAATTACAAGCTCCACGTTTCTTATGGTTAAAAAGACTTTTCACACCATCGAAATTAGATACTTATTTTACGAGATTGAATCAAGCGAATGAAAGTCTAAAAGCAGAACTGAAGAAAGTACATGATGAAAGTCAATATTGCCACGGTTTGCAAAAAGAGATAAAAATGCATGAACTTGAATTAAATCAATTGAGTCAAAGGCAACAGAGGTATAATGAATGGAAATCTAAACAAGAAGATAAATTAATTCGTCATCAGGAAAAAATTTTGAAATTACAATCGGAACTTGCTACATACCCTGTTAAAAAGTTGAATTTTTCTGTTCCATATGAAGAACTACAAGTATCAAATTTTTGGTTTGATGATGACTATCGAGAAGAGCAGAGTCGTTTGTTTATTAAAGCACTGGCAGTTAGGAAGCAATTTATATATGACAATAAAAAGCATTTTGAAAAAGCATTATGGATTTGGGAGAAGCCTCAAAACTATTCAATGAGAGATAATGCTAGTGATTTATATAAAGCTGCGTGGAATTGGGTCAATTTCACTGTTCCAGTTATTAGTACAACTTTTGCAAGCTTTAATTCCATGTTTCGGTGTTTGCCTGAAAATAGTATCGGTAATGTATTTATTGATGAAGCGGGTCAGGCATTACCTCAAGCAAGTGTGGGGGCTATTTTTAGAAGTAAGCATATTATGGCTGTTGGGGATCCTTCTCAAATACAACCAGTACAGACTATGGATAAAAATATTTTAGGATTTTTAGCACAGCACCACAAGATAGCCTCTAAATATCTTGTGTCATCAACGCAAGAATTGATGGATTCTGCTAGTAGATATGGTTTTAAAAAACAAGATGGGACATGGATAGGACTTCCTCTCTGGGTTCATCGTCGTTCTAGTGATCCGATGTTCAGTATTTCCAATAAAATTTCTTATGATAATTTAATGGTTCAAGGAAAGGAAGAAGCTCGAGGTCTGGGAGAATGGTTTGACGTTGGTGGAGGTGCTAAGGATAAATTTGTTCCTGAGCAAGCTGATTATTTGAAAGAAGAGTTGCAGAAAAGACATGAGGAATTTGATGATATTTATGTCATTACTCCTTTTAAAAATGTATCGGTTCAACTAGCAAAAGAACTAGATAAAATCGGTTTCACAAAGCGGGAGAATGGAAAACCTATAAATGTAGGGACGGTACATACTTTCCAAGGAAAAGAAAATAAGATTGTATATTTTGTGCTTGGAGCAGATAATATGAGTGAGGGGGCTGCTCGCTGGGCTGTCTCTGAACCCAATATTTTAAACGTTGCAGCGACTAGAGCTAAAGAAGAGTTTTATATTATTGGGAATAAATCTCTTTACAAAGCCACACAGAGCCCTATTATAAGAGATACTATTGACATTTTAGATTCTTATCAAAGTAGCTTAGAAATTAACTAGAAAGGACAAACACATGTCTAAAGAACTTTCACCTAAATACAATCCAGCCGAGGTTGAGGCTGGTCGTTACCAAAAATGGCTTGATGCTGATGTTTTCAAGCCTTCAGGCGATCAAAAGGCTAAGCCTTATTCAATCGTGATTCCACCACCAAACGTAACTGGGAAACTCCACCTTGGTCACGCTTGGGATACGACTTTGCAAGATATCATCATCCGTCAGAAACGCATGCAAGGTTTTGATACGCTTTGGCTTCCAGGGATGGACCACGCTGGGATTGCGACTCAAGCTAAGGTTGAGGAGCGCTTGCGTGGTGAGGGCATTACGCGTTATGACCTGGGTCGTGAAAAATTCCTCGATAAGGTCTGGGAATGGAAAGACGAATATGCCACTACTATCAAGGAACAATGGGGCAAGATGGGGCTCTCTGTAGACTACTCTCGTGAGCGTTTCACTCTTGACGAAGGTTTGTCTAAAGCCGTTCGTAAGGTCTTTGTGGACCTATACAAGAAAGGTTGGATCTACCGTGGTGAGTTTATCATCAACTGGGACCCAGCAGCTCGCACAGCCCTTTCTGATATCGAGGTAATCCACAAGGACGTTGAAGGTGCCTTCTACCACATGAACTATATGCTAGAAGATGGTTCACGCGCCCTTGAAGTGGCGACAACTCGTCCTGAGACCATGTTTGGGGACGTTGCCGTTGCGGTCAATCCAGAAGACCCACGCTACAAGGACTTGATTGGACAAAATGTCATCCTTCCAATCGCTAATAAATTGATTCCAATCGTTGGGGATGAGCACGCAGATCCTGAGTTTGGTACAGGTGTCGTGAAAATCACGCCTGCCCACGATCCAAACGACTTCTTGGTTGGTCAACGTCACAACTTGCCACAAGTAAACGTCATGAACGACGACGGAACTATGAATGAGCTTGCCTTCGAATTTGCAGGCATGGACCGTTTTGATGCTCGTAAGGCCGTCGTTGCTAAGTTGGAAGAAATCGGTGCCCTTGTAAAAATCGAAAAACGTGTTCACAGTGTTGGTCACTCAGAGCGTACAGGTGTTGTGGTTGAGCCACGCTTATCTACGCAATGGTTCGTCAAGATGGACCAATTGTCGAAAAATGCCATTGCCAACCAAGATACAGAGGACAAGGTAGAATTCTACCCACCTCGTTTCAATGATACCTTCCTTCAATGGATGGAAAATGTCCACGACTGGGTAATCTCTCGTCAGCTCTGGTGGGGTCACCAAATCCCTGCTTGGTACAATGCTGAGGGTGAAATATATGTCGGCGAAGAAGCTCCAGAAGGTGACGGTTGGACTCAGGACGAAGACGTCTTGGATACGTGGTTCAGTTCGGCTCTTTGGCCATTCTCAACCATGGGCTGGCCGGATGTCGACTCAGAAGACTTTAAACGTTATTATCCAACATCAACTTTGGTGACTGGTTATGATATTATTCCGTTCTGGGTGTCTCGGATGATTTTCCAAGGTTTGGAATTTACTGGCAAGTCGCCATTCAAAAATGCCTTGATTCATGGTCTCATTCGTGATGAGCAAGGACGCAAGATGTCGAAATCTCTCGGTAACGGGATTGATCCAATGGATGTTATTGATAAGTACGGAACAGATAGCCTTCGTTGGTTCCTTTCAAACGGTTCTGCACCAGGGCAAGACGTGCGCTTCTCTTACGAGAAAATGGATGCCTCTTGGAACTTCATTAACAAGATCTGGAACATCTCTCGCTACATTCTCATGAACAATGAAGGCTTGACCCTTAAGCAAGCAACTGCCAATGTTGAAAAAGTTGCCAATAAGGAATCTGGAAATGTCACAGACCGCTGGATTCTCCACAACCTCAATGAAACGATCGGCAAAGTTACTGAAAACTTTGATAAATTTGAGTTTGGTGTCGCTGGCCACATCCTCTACAACTTCATCTGGGACGAGTTTGCGGACTGGTATGTTGAGTTGACCAAGGAAGTCCTTTATAGCGATAACGAAGAAGAGAAAGTCATCACACGTTCTGTTCTCCTTTACACTTTGGACAAGATCCTTCGTCTCCTTCACCCAATTATGCCATTCGTGACAGAGGAAATCTTTGGACAAATCTCAGAAGGCTCTATCGTTACAGCGGAATACCCAACTGTTAACCCAGCCTTTGAAGACCTTGCTGCCCACACTGGTGTCGAAAGCCTCAAAGACTTGATCCGTGCTGTTCGTAATGCGCGTGCGGAAGTTAACGTAGCACCAAGCAAGCCTATCACAATCCTTGTTAAGACAAGCGATAGCGACTTAGAAGCCTTCTTTAACAGTAATGTCAACTACATCAAACGCTTCACAAATCCAGAACACTTGGAAATCGCATCAACCATCCCTGCACCTGAACTCGCAATGTCAAGCGTCATCACAGGAGCAGAACTCTACCTGCCACTGGCAGACCTCCTCAATGTCGAAGAAGAACTGGCTCGTCTTGATAAGGAACTAGCTAAATGGCAAAAAGAACTGGATATGGTCGGCAAGAAGCTCTCTAACGAACGCTTCGTAGCCAATGCCAAACCAGAAGTCGTCCAAAAAGAACGCGACAAACAAGCCGACTACCAAGCTAAGTACGACGCGACCGTCGCACGTATTGATGAGATGAAGAAATTGGTGAAATAAACACAGAAAGATAAACCTAAATATTATGATTTAGGTTTATCTTTCAACATTTTTTGATAACGCTTACTTTTTGATAAAAGGAAAAATTTTTATGAGAATTGATAAAATTACTATCGAGGGATATAGACGCTTTAATAAGAGTGCAATAAATTTAAATCATGGAAATTTTGCTATTTTAGCAGGAGCTAACAATAGTGGAAAAACTTCTCTGATTCAGTTGCTAGACATTATTTTTAATAATAAAACAAGAAAATCAGAGGGTTTTAAAGATTTTTCTATCACATTAAAATCCCTGTTGGATAACAGAGTCAAGGAATTAGATTTTTCCTCAGATTTTAATGACGAAAAGTTCATTGAATTTATAGATTATATTAATGAACAAATAAAAATAAAAGTTCAATTTGAATTGTCCTATGACTTGGAAGAATCAATTGGTTTATTTGCAAACTACCTCATGGATCTTGATGATGATAAGCGGAATTTTTATTTTGAATACAATTATAAACTCAATGCAGAGGCAATAAAAGAAGAATTTGTTAAACAAGATACCAAATCAGCTACAATACTTCAAGAAATCATAGAACAAAATACAGAAAGTATTTATTTTTATGCTGATAAGGATTTCAATAATAAGAAAATTATTGAATATAAAGATTTTAAAAAATTATTCCATTTTGAATATATATCTGCTGATAGAGAACTAGATGATGAAAATCTTAAAAATAAAAAGATAACTACATCAATTATTTCATCATCCGATTCTACTAACCGTGATTCTGTATGGGATAGTAAATTTAATGAATTGAAAAATAAAATAGCTAATGATTTGGCTGAATCAGAAATTGATTCTAGTTTTCAAAACGAAACACAAAATATTTTATCTGACTTAAAAGATAGTCTAGATAATGTATCAAAAAATGAAATTGAAGCTTTAGAAGCGAAATTTCATTTTAACGAAAAGAACTTATTGAACTTGATTAAGGATAGTTTATTAATTAATTATTCACATAGTACTGATGATTTTTTGTTTAATTTAACTGAAGAATCCCAAGGTCTTGGTATTAGTAATTTGATTTATATGAGTCTTCAAATTGATAGATTTAGTAGAACTATTCAACCAAATACTGTAAATTTATTTGTTATAGAAGAACCTGAAGCACATATGCATATACAAATGCAGAAAGTGCTAGTTAGTTATATTGAAACGATTTTTAGTAGCAAAAAAAATCTACAGGGGATTATTACAACTCATTCCACTGAAATTGTGAAAAATGTAGATGTTAATGATATAAAGGTAATTCGTTCAGAAAAAAACTTTATGAATCGTATTGTTGATTTACATCAATTTATTAACAATAATGGAGAAAAAGAATTTTATGAAACATTCTTTAAGCTAAATTTCGCAGATTTAATTTTTTCAGATGCTGTTATTTTTTATGAAGGAGATGCAGAGCGAATGTATTTTGAAAGTTTGATTAATAGAAAAAATTCAAAGTACAGTAATTTAGCTCGTCAATATTTAAGTTATTGTCAATGTGGTGGTGCTTATGCACATAAATATTTTCCACTATTAAATGAATTGAGAATGATGGCCTGTGTCTTTACTGATATTGATTACGATAAAGAAAGAGAGGAATTAGAGGGAATAGATAGTGATAAATCTTCTAATACGACTTTAAATTCAATATTACCTGCTGACAATAAAGATGTTGCCGGCATTTATCAACAACAAAGTCAAGATAGAGAAAAGAATATAGAAATTTTTACCCAAACAGATAAAGATGGATATGCTAGAACATTAGAAGATGCTTTATTATATAAAATGATTTCTCCAACAGAGGAAATAGAAAGTGTGTTTGAAAAATTTAACAAATCGGAGTGGGACAAATTTAATGAATCTTTTGAATTGAGACTACCTAAAATTACTTCTGGTAAAGAGTGTAGCATGAAGAGAGAGGAAATATATAATAGATTAGATATATCAAAAGAAAATAGGAAAATTGACTATCTGAGAGATAACCATCCTGAAGAGTATGCTGAGTATGAGGAATTCAAAGAAAATTGTGAACCAAAACGTTCAATAAGGGATTTAGTTTCAATTATTGATAAAACAAATCTAATGTACTCAATTATTTTTAAAGATAAAGTAATTGAAGTGTTGCCTAATTATATCGAGGAGGGATTAACGTGGCTCAACAACAAAATAACTTCTACAATATAAATGCTCCTGCTGGAAGTGGCAAAACTTACTTTATTAGTAAAACTATTAATGGAATTTTAAATAATGAACCATTTGTTAAAATTTTGTGTATTACCTATACTAATAGAGCTTCAGAGGTAATGCAGAAAAGAATTATTTCTCCAAATGTTGAAATATCAACTATTCATAGTTTTTTAAACGATTTTTTAAAGCCGTTCTTTAGTAACGATAAAATTATAAATTTTTATTTTGAAATTTATAAAGAAGAAATTAAAACTACACTCGATAACAGTGGGACATTAGTAGAACGGTATAAGGAAAGATTTTCAGTAGATGGCGATGTTTCTGAAGAAATAATAAAATCAAATTTGAAAATTTATTACAATGAGCGTCAGAGTTCTTTTGTGTTAGATGGAGGTTTATCTCATGACGATTTATTATACTTTTCATTTAAGTTAATAGAAAGATTTCCTAAAATTGGTTTTAAATTGCGTGAAATGTATAATTACATTTTCATAGATGAAGTTCAAGATACAAGTACAGAAGTTTTGAGGTTTTTTTATAATTCTGCTAGGGGCAGTTCAACAAAAGTATATTTTCTTGGGGATAAAATGCAAGAAATTTATAACAAATATGATGGTTCATTTGAAAGTGAATTTGGTGAATTTGATAGTAGCCTCTCTCAAACCTTTACCACAAATTATCGCTCTTCTAAAGAAATAGTTGATCTGTTAAATCATTTATACTTATCTGTTTCTAGGGTTCCACAGAACTCTTATATAGGTAAAAAAGGTCAATTACCTCAATTGGTCTCTACAGATAATATTGAGACGTATTTATCTAATAATAGCGAAGTTTACAAGAAGTTTTATAAATTAAGAACTGTTAATAGTAAGAGGTTCGATAACATTAATAATAGTGGGAAATCTGCTGAAGAAATCTATAAAAAATATCAGAAAATATACCCTAATAATGGTCGTATTAGTGTAATGGATGTTCTGGTTAACAGTAACTATGATGAAAATCCTGATGAGCTAATGTCTTTTCTAAGTTTGCTATTTCAAGTATTGAGTGAATATCATAATAAAAATTATGGCGAAATGATACGACTATTAAAAAATAGTAAAAAAAAACTTACCTTTTGGTAAATCTATTTCAGTTTTTGATAGTAGCCTTTTGAAAATTGAATTTCATGAGGATAAGGTAAAGCTGAAAGAAAAAATGGATGTCTTTGTTAGGCTTCTGAAATCTAAGGAACCTTTAGGAATTGTAATCCAAGAATTGGTAACTAAAAAAGTTATTGGTAATGACTTTTATAAATTTATATTTTTATATGACAAAAACGGAGATTTTCTTTATACTGATTTATTTTGCTCTTCAATTGAATTATTTAAACTAATAGATGTATATAATAGAAACCCTATGGTGTCAACACAACATGGGGTTAAAGGAGAAGGACATAAAAAGATATTATTTGTAGCTGAAAATTCAAATAATCCAGGTATCAAGATATATGAGTTTCTGAACCTGTTTGCATGTTTTTATACTCAAAATAAATTTAATTTTGATAGTTTTCAACAGTTTTATTATGATTTTAATCGTGATATTTTATCACTAGAAGAGAAACTAGAAAAAAAAATAAGTAAAATTAAAGCAGGGGATAGAAAACAATACTTTGATGATTTTCAAAATATCTATAACAAGTATTTAGATAATGAATACTTTAAATTTATCTGCTTGAATCAAAATACGCTTCAATTTCAAGAGAAAACTTGTCTCGCGGATATGAAAATTATATTTAACAATAATACGGTTAGATCTGTTTTAACAGCTTACAAACTTTTTTATGTTGGTTGCTCCCGAGCTGAAGAAGAATTAATAGTATTGATTGATGCAAATCAAATTGACAATATGGAGGAATTTAAGAATTGTTTCAAACAAATTGGGTTTCAGATATAAATAAATACAAATCTGAAATTCGAATTTTTAATGGGTGTGTAGAAATTAATATTACATGATTCAAAAATGTGGAATTATAGATATACCTCAGTTAGTAGATATCCTCAATGTTAAAGATGAACTGGCCTGTCTCGATAAGAAACTACTCTCTAACGAACGCTTCGTAGCCAATACCAAACCAGAAGTCTTCCAAAAAGAACGCGACAAACAAGCCGACTATCAAGCTAAGTACGACGCGACCGTAGCGCGTATTGATGAGATGAAGAAACTCGTGAAATAAACACAGAAACACGGCTAGATGCCGTGTTTTTCTGGTATAATGAATATACAGATTCAAAGGAGAAATAACAGTGTTAACATCAGATGGAAATGAACAAGTATTAATAGGATTGTTATCAAACATTTATTTTTGGATATTTTCAATATCGATATCATCTATATTCTTGCTTTTTAAAAAGTATATCTATACTAGATTTCAAAAAATAAAAATTAAAAAAATTGATATCAGAAATGTTCCTAAATTCATTAGTGGGAATCAAATACCTGTTTATCCTGACTCAAATGATTTTATAAATTATGTAGAAAATGAACTTGTTATTAAAAATCCAAAAGATGAATTACTAATACATGAATTGGTGATTGACGACATCGAGGTTCTTGATTACTCTTATGAAGATACGATTGTACAAAAAGGTTTCGATTCCCCAAATCAAAGAGTAGACTTTGTGATGTTTAATAATGGGAATAAGTGTAGTAATCAAGTAGACTATCAGTTATTTTGTTGGTACTTGAACAGAGATAGCAATGAGAAAATACTAATTTTTGAAGATGAATCAAAAATTAAGAATTTACAAGGAGGTGATATAAAAAAAATATTTTCTATAGACCTAACAGATTATACTATAAGCCAACACTTTTCTGATGATTTCCCAGATTGTAAACAGTTGGTAAAATTGGAATTAATAAACAAGTTTACGAAAACAGTTGAAAGTGAAATTGAAATTCCTTATGTGTCATCTGGGAAATGCTTTTGTAGAAATATGGGAGGAGGTACAGTTCCGATTGATAGAACCATAATTCCGATTGTAGAATTGGTGTCCCCATATAAGCAAAAATGTTATAAATTCACAATTAATCATATGTTGTCAAAGGGTGAAAATACATTTCGGTTTAATATTTTAGTAGATGCTCCTATTTCACTAAGCTATCGAGTGAAAATCTTAAGTAATAAAAAAGAATTAGCCGTATATAGTCAAAAGCCGTTTTTCATAAAATTCCCAAAATATCAATTTGCTTACTCTACTAACGAAAACATCTCCTATTATTTAATTAAAAACGGTTTAGATGAGAGTGATTTTGAAGATGTTGAATTAAGAGAACCGTCACTAATTAATACAGTCAATGGTATTAAGCAAGAGTTTAATCTATAAAATAGTATTTATTTTTTTATTCATGTTATACTAGAAAAATCAATATTTTAGAAATCATCTTACCACATAAAAAACTCAGTCAATTTGTTCTTAAAACTCCACCAAGCGATGCCATTGGCTGGGTAGCAAAGAAATAAAAAGTCCTGCCACTTTCTCCCATTTAACCTTTGACTATTCCGCAAAATTATCGTACAATAAAGAGTACATGATAAAATGAGGTCAGAGTCTGTTCACTCTGGCGATAGTAGTAAAAATGAGGAGAAACGCTTTGGAATTAGAAGTATTTGCTGGGCAAGAAAAAAGTGAACTATCTATGATTGAGGTAGCGCGTGCTATCTTGGAACTTCGTGGTCGCGATCATGAGATGCATTTTAGCGATCTTGTAAACGAAATTCAAAACTACCTTGGAACATCAAACAGCGATATCCGCGAAGCTTTGCCTTTGTTCTACACAGAGTTGAACTTTGACGGTAGCTTCATCTCACTTGGAGACAATAAATGGGGCCTTCGTTCATGGTATGGTGTAGACGAAATCGACGAAGAAATCATCGCTCTTGAAGAAAGTGACGACGATGAAGTAGCTCCAAAAGCTAAGAAAAAACGTGTCAATGCCTTTATGGATGGTGATTCAGATGCCATTGACTACAACGCAGATGATCCAGAAGACGAAGATGCATACGAAGCAGACCCAGCTCTTTCTTATGATGATGAAAATCCAGATGATGAGAAAAATGAAGTGGAAGCTTACGATGCAGAAATCAACGAAATCGCCCCTGATGACTTGGGTGAAGACGTGGATCTCAACGAAGAAGACGACGAGTTTTCTGACGATGACGCTGAAACGAGTGAAGAAGAGTAAAAGACTTCACAGAGGAGATCGTAAGATCTCCTTTTTGTTCCTTGAGCAGGTCATCCGTTTGGATGCGGATTTTTAGTTGGTTTTCTGAAAGTAATCTTCTTATTTTCAGGTTTTACCGATTCGGGTTGACAAATGTTCTGCTTTGAGGTATTATATTGTTCGGGCACCTCTTTTAGAGGTCGGGGCTCTCTAGTTACTAGGGAGCTATTTTTGTTTTTTCAGGAAGTTTTCTTGAAAAGTCGTTATCCATAAGGGTCTTGTTTTCTATGTCCCCTCGTAGTTAACAAGGCCTTGAGCATTTTAGAAAGAGGAATCTATGTCTACGAAATATATTTTTGTAACTGGTGGTGTGGTATCGTCTATTGGGAAAGGGATTGTCGCAGCAAGTCTGGGCCGTCTCTTGAAAAATCGTGGTCTAAAAGTAACCATTCAAAAGTTTGACCCTTATATCAATATCGATCCGGGAACCATGAGTCCTTACCAGCATGGGGAAGTCTTTGTGACAGATGATGGGGCTGAGACAGATTTGGACTTGGGTCACTATGAACGTTTCATCGATATCAATCTTAACAAATATTCCAATGTGACAACTGGTAAAATATACAGTGAAGTTCTTCGTAAAGAACGCCGTGGCGAGTACCTTGGCGCAACTGTCCAAGTCATTCCTCATATCACAGATGCTTTGAAAGAAAAAATCAAGCGTGCTGCTGTAACGACTGACTCTGATGTTATTATCACAGAGGTTGGTGGAACCGTTGGAGATATCGAGTCCTTGCCATTCCTAGAGGCCCTTCGTCAGATGAAGGCAGATGTGGGTGCAGATAACGTCATGTACATCCATACAACCTTGCTTCCTTACCTCAAGGCTGCTGGTGAGATGAAGACCAAGCCTACTCAGCATTCTGTAAAAGAATTGCGTGGTTTGGGAATCCAGCCAAATATGTTGGTCATTCGTACAGAAAAACCAGCTGGTCAAGGCATTAAAAACAAACTAGCTCAGTTTTGTGACGTGGCTCCAGAAGCTGTTATCGAGTCTTTGGATGTCGAACACCTTTACCAAATTCCACTAAATTTGCAGGCACAAGGCATGGACCAAATTGTTTGTGACCATTTGAAATTAGACGCACCAGCAGCGGATATGACAGAATGGTCAGCTATGGTGGACAAGGTCATGAACCTGAAAAAACAAGTTAAAATTTCCCTTGTCGGTAAGTATGTGGAGTTGCAAGATGCCTACATCTCAGTGGTTGAAGCCTTGAAACACTCTGGTTATGCCAACGACGCAGAAGTGAAGATTAATTGGATCAACGCCAATGATGTGACAGCAGAGAATGTAGCAGAGCTCTTGTCGGATACGGACGGAATCATCGTGCCAGGCGGTTTTGGTCAACGTGGTACGGAAGGAAAAATCCAAGCCATCCGCTATGCGCGTGAGAATGATGTTCCAATGTTGGGAGTCTGCTTGGGAATGCAGTTGACTTGTATCGAGTTTGCTCGTCACGTTTTGGGTCTTGAAGGTGCAAATTCTGCAGAACTTGCACCAGATACAAAATACCCTATCATTGATATTATGCGTGACCAGGTTGATGTTGAAGATATGGGTGGAACCCTTCGTTTGGGACTTTATCCATCTAAGTTGAAACGTGGTTCTAAGGCAGCAGCTGCTTACCATAATCAAGAAGTGGTGCAACGCCGTCACCGTCACCGTTATGAGTTTAACAATGCCTTTCGTGAACAGTTTGAGGCAGCAGGTTTTGTCTTCTCAGGAGTTTCTCCAGACAATCGTTTGGTCGAAATTGTGGAAATTCCTGAAAATAAATTCTTTGTGGCTTGTCAGTATCACCCTGAACTTTCCAGCCGTCCAAACCGTCCAGAAGAACTCTACACTGCCTTTGTGACTGCAGCAGTTGAAAATAGTAACTAGTTATCTTCTAACCTCTGAGAATAATCTCAGAGGTTTTTTAATTGCCTTGCTCCTATACGGCTTCCCTATTTGTCCTAGAGCCCTTTTTGTGTTACAATGAATGGTATGAAAGCTAAGAAATTATGGATGACTGGCTTGACTGTGGCTGGTCTAAGTGCCCTTGCTTTGGGGGCTAAAAAAGCAGCAGATAATCACAAGCTCATGAAGACTCAGGAAGAGTTGACCGCTATCGTGCGCGAACTTTTCTCAGATATGGGTGAGATTGCGACTCTCTATGTTCAAGTCTACGAAAGTAGCCTTGAGCGACTTGTCGGAGGAGTCATTTTCGAGGATGGTCGTCACTATACCTTTGTCTATGAAAATGAAGACCTAGTCTATGAGGAGGAAGCCTTATGATTATTCCCAATAGTATAGAAGAACTAGCAGGTTTTGTCGAACAAGATGGCAAGAAGGTCTTCCTTTTTGTGGCAGACTGGTGTGGCGATTGTCGTTATATCTATCCATCCTTGCCAGAGATCGAGGAGACCAATCCAGAGTTCACATTTATTCGAGTGGACCGAGACCAGTACATGGATCTGGCCAAACTCTGGAATGTGTACGGAATTCCTAGTCTTGTTGTGCTAGAAAAGGACAAGGAAATCGGCCGATTTGTCAATCGCGACCGTAAAAGTAAGGAACAAATCAACGATTTTTTAGCTGGACTGAAATAGGAGAAAAGAAAACAATGATTTTTACATATAACAAAGAACATGTTGGCGATGTCCTTATGATCATCGTGAAAAACAGCGGAGATGCCAAACTAGACGTGGAGCGCAAAGGCAAAGTAGCCCGTGTTTTCCTCAAAGATAATGGGGAAACAGTAGCTTGGAATATTTTCGAAGTTTCAAGTTTGTTTGAAATTGCAGAGCGCGGTCAAGTCTTTTTGACAGATGAGCAAGTCGCTCGTTTAAACCAAGAGTTGCGAGCGGAAGGATTTACAGAAGAAATTGTCAATGACAAGGAACCTAAGTTTGTTGTTGGTGAGATTATCGAGATGGTAGCTCATCCAGATAGTGACCACCTCAACATCTGCCAAGTGGCAGTCGCAAGTGACAAGACAGTGCAAATCGTTGCAGGGGCTCCCAATGCGCGTGTGGGGTTGAAAACCATTGTAGCTCTTCCTGGAGCGATGATGCCAAAAGGCAACCTCATTTTCCCAGGCGAACTTCGTGGTGAAAAGAGTTTTGGCATGATGTGTAGTCCTCGTGAATTGCAGCTGCCAAATGCTCCTCAAAAACGAGGGGTTATTGAATTATCAGAAGACCAAGTTGTCGGAACTCCATTTGACCCAGCCAAACACTGGACTGCCTAGGAAGTTGTCAGTATCTGATAGACCAGATAGAAGGAAATAAAATGGCAAAAAATGTAGTGATTACAGGAGCAACATCAGGAATCGGTGAGGCGATTGCGCGTGCTTATCTGGAGCAGGGGGAGAATATCGTTCTAACAGGGCGACGGACAGACAGACTAGAGGCCCTTAAGTCGGAGTTTGCAGAAACTTTTCCAAATCAAACAGTTTGGACTTTTCCACTGGATGTCACGGATATGACCATGGTCAAGACGGTCTGCTCCGATATTTTGGAAACGATAGGTCAGATTGATATCTTGGTCAATAACGCTGGACTAGCTCTTGGCTTGGCTCCCTATCAAGACTACGAAGAATTGGATATGCTGACCATGTTGGATACCAATGTCAAGGGGTTGATGGCAGTTACTCGCTGTTTCTTGCCAGAAATGGTAAAAGCCAATCAGGGACATATTATCAATATGGGATCGACCGCAGGAATCTATGCCTATGCTGGGGCAGCTGTTTACTCAGCCACCAAGGCAGCAGTTAAGACTTTTTCAGATGGTCTGCGAATTGATACCATCGCAACGGATATCAAGGTAACTACCATTCAGCCAGGGATCGTCGAAACAGATTTTTCTACAGTACGTTTTCATGGTGACAAAGAGCGGGCTGCCACCGTCTATCAGGGAATTGAGGCCTTGCAAGCTCAAGATATTGCAGATACAGTTGTCTATGTGACCAGTCAGCCTCGCCGTGTGCAGATTACAGATATGACCATTATGGCCAATCAACAGGCGACAGGTTTCATGGTGCATAAAAAATAAAAAATTTCTTCGAAAAGTTACAAATTTCTGTAACTTTTTTTGATTCCTTGCGAATAGATAAGTAGGAGGAAGAAAATATGTATAATAAAGTTATCATGATCGGGCGCTTGACGTCTACACCAGAATTGCACAAAACCAACAACGACAAGTCAGTAGCGCGTGCAACTATCGCTGTGAACCGTCGTTACAAAGACCAAAATGGGGAACGTGAAGCTGACTTTGTCAATCTTGTTCTTTGGGGGAAATTGGCTGAAACCTTGGCAAGCTACGCAACTAAAGGTAGTCTTATCTCTGTGGATGGAGAACTTCGTACCCGTCGCTTTGAGAAAAATGGCCAGATGAACTACGTGACTGAAGTCCTTGCCACAGGATTCCAACTTTTGGAAAGCCGCGCCCAACGTGCCATGCGTGAAAATAATGCAGGACAGGATTTGGCAGATTTGGTCTTGGAAGAGGAAGAATTGCCATTTTAATACTCTTCGAAAATCTCTTCAAATCACGTCAGCTTCACCTTGCTGTAGGTATAGGTAACTGACTTCGTCAGTTCTATCTACAACCTAAAAGCAGTGCTTTGAGCAACCTACGACTAGCTTCCTAGTTTGCTCTTTGGTTTTCATTGAGTATAAACATTGAAAAGTCTGAGTTGGTGTCAGACTTTTTATCTTGCCAAAGTCAGACTTTTTTCTTGACTATTTCTGACCAAGTGATACAATAGAACTATGAATTAGCACTCAGTTATAAAGAGTGCTAATAATATGTAGTTTATCATGGAGGAAAACAGATGTTGAAACCATTAGGAGACCGTGTGGTCTTGAAAATCGAAGAAAAAGAACAAACTGTTGGAGGCTTTGTCCTTGCGGGCTCAGCCCAAGAAAAAACAAAGACAGGCCAAGTTGTAGCTACTGGACAAGGGGTTCGTACCTTGAATGGTGACTTGGTGGCTCCAAGCGTTAAACCTGGAGACCGTGTCTTAGTTGAAGCTCATGCAGGTATTGATGTCAAAGATGGAGATGAAAAGTACATCATCGTAGGCGAAGCCAATATTTTGGCAATCATTGAAGAATAGAAGGAGAAAGTAAGTATGTCAAAAGAAATTAAATTTTCATCTGATGCTCGTTCAGCTATGGTCCGTGGTGTCGATATCCTTGCAGACACTGTTAAAGTAACCTTGGGACCAAAAGGTCGTAACGTTGTGTTGGAAAAATCATTCGGTTCACCTCTCATCACCAACGACGGTGTGACCATTGCCAAAGAAATCGAGTTGGAAGACCATTTTGAAAATATGGGTGCCAAATTGGTATCAGAAGTAGCTTCAAAGACCAATGATATCGCAGGTGACGGAACGACAACTGCAACAGTCTTGACTCAAGCGATCGTCCGCGAAGGAATCAAAAACGTCACTGCAGGTGCCAATCCAATCGGCATTCGTCGAGGGATTGAAGCAGCAGTTGCCGCAGCTGTAGAAGCCTTGAAAAACAATGCTATCCCTGTTGCCAACAAAGAAGCTATTGCTCAGGTTGCTGCTGTATCTTCTCGTTCTGAAAAAGTCGGTGAATACATTTCTGAAGCTATGGAAAAAGTTGGTAAAGACGGTGTCATCACTATTGAAGAGTCACGTGGTATGGAAACAGAACTTGAAGTTGTGGAAGGAATGCAGTTTGACCGTGGTTACCTTTCACAGTACATGGTGACAGATAGCGAAAAAATGGTGGCTGATCTTGAAAATCCATACATTTTGATTACTGACAAGAAGATTTCCAATATCCAAGAAATCTTGCCACTCCTAGAAAGCATTCTTCAAAGCAACCGTCCTCTCTTGATTATTGCAGATGATGTGGATGGTGAAGCTCTTCCTACTCTTGTATTGAACAAGATTCGTGGAACCTTCAACGTAGTTGCAGTTAAGGCACCTGGCTTCGGTGACCGTCGCAAAGCGATGCTTGAAGACATCGCCATCTTGACAGGCGGAACAGTCATCACAGAAGATCTTGGCCTTGAGTTGAAGGACGCGACAATTGAGGCGCTTGGTCAAGCAGCGAGAGTAACTGTGGACAAAGATAGCACTGTTATCGTAGAAGGTGCTGGAAATCCTGAAGCTATTTCTCACCGTGTTGCAGTTATCAAGTCCCAAATTGAAACTACAACATCTGAATTTGACCGCGAAAAATTGCAAGAACGCTTGGCAAAATTGTCAGGTGGTGTCGCAGTGATCAAGGTCGGTGCTGCAACTGAAACTGAGTTGAAAGAAATGAAACTCCGCATTGAAGATGCCCTCAACGCTACTCGTGCAGCCGTGGAAGAAGGAATCGTTGCAGGTGGTGGAACTGCTCTTGCCAATGTCATTCCAGCAGTGGCTGATTTGGAATTGACAGGAGATGAAGCGACAGGACGCAATATTGTTCTCCGTGCCTTGGAAGAGCCTGTTCGTCAAATCGCCCACAATGCAGGATTTGAAGGTTCTATTGTTATTGACCGCTTGAAGAATGCTGAAGTTGGTACAGGCTTCAACGCAGCAACTGGCGAATGGGTCAACATGATTGAAGAAGGAATCATTGACCCAGTGAAAGTGAGCCGTTCAGCCCTACAAAATGCAGCCTCTGTGGCTAGCTTGATTTTAACAACAGAAGCAGTCGTAGCCAATAAACCAGAACCAGCAGCCCCAGCTCCAGCCATGGATCCAAGCATGATGGGCGGCATGATGTAAAAGTAACTTATAAAAAACACAAAAGGAGGGAACATGCATCCCTCCTTTTATGGTTTTCTCTTCTAAAATTGATTTGAGCTCTCCTAACTTATATGATAAAATAAGACTAGAAAAAGGAGAAGAACATGATCGATGTAGAAGAAATTCTGAGCAAGATGAATCCCAATCAGAAGATTAATTATGACCGTGTCATGCAGAAAATGGTTCAGGTTTGGGAGAAAAATGAGCAACGTCCAACTATTCTCATGCATGTTTGCTGTGCTCCTTGTAGTACCTACACCCTAGAGTACCTGACCAAGTATGCGGATGTGACCATCTATTTTGCCAACTCTAACATCCATCCTAAGGTAGAATACCACAAACGGGCTTACGTCACCCAAAAATTTGTTAGTGATTTCAATGAGCGAACAGGCAATACGGTTCAGTACCTAGAAGCTCCCTACGAACCAAATGAATACCGGAAGTTAGTCAGAGGACTGGAAGAAGAACCCGAAGGTGGTGACCGTTGCAAGGTTTGTTTTGACTACCGTTTGGACAAAACAGCACAGGTAGCTATGGACTTGGGCTTCGACTACTTTGGTTCAGCTTTGACCATCAGTCCCCATAAGAATTCTCAAACCATCAACAGCATCGGAATCGATGTACAAAAGATTTATACCACTCACTATCTTCCAAGTGATTTCAAGAAAAATCAAGGCTACAAGCGCTCGGTTGAGATGTGCGAGGAGTATGATATCTATCGTCAATGTTATTGTGGTTGCGTCTATGCGGCTCAAGCCCAGAACATTGACCTTGTTCAGGTTAAGAAGGATGCCACGGCTTTCTTGTTGGATAAGGATGTTGAAAAAGACTATTCCCACATCAAGTTTACTGTGACTAAATTAGATATATAGAAATCAACCCAGCCGAAAAGCTGGGTTTTTCAAATAAAAAAACCAGGGCTCTCACCCCAGATTGACAACTTTACCGATTCTTTAGTTCTATGTAGCGTTTGTACCAAATGTTGACATAGGCCTCTGAGAAAGGACCGCGTCCATTGTTGATCCAATCAACAAGGATTTTAACATGCTCTTTCAAAATATAGTCTAAATCATCAGAATACTTCATTTTGCGTTTATGGCGCTCATACTCTTCAACGTCTAAGAGACGTTTTTCACCATCAGTGAAGACCTTGACATCCAAATCATAATCAATGTATTTCAGGGCTTCCTCATCTAGATAGTAGGGGCTGGCCATATTGCAATAGTAGGAAATTCCATTATCGCGAATCATAGCAATGATATTAAACCAATATTTTTTGTGAAAGTAAACAATAGCCGGTTCTCGAGTTACCCAACGACGACCGTCACTTTCGGTAACAAGTGTGTGGTCGTTGACGCCAATAATAGCGTTCTCTGTTGTTTTTAGTACCATGGTGTCCCGCCAAGTACGGTGAAGACTCCCATCATGCTTATAACTTTGAATTGTAATAAAGTCGCCTTCTTTTGGAAGTTTCATAACTAACCAACTTTCTACAATTTATAAGTTTATCGTTTACTATTATATCATAAATTGGTCTAATTTTTTTGAATTTTACACGAAAATATTAAAGATATTCTCTGAGAGCGCTTGCTATATCCGAAAAATCATAGCCTTTCCGAGCTAAAGCTTGGGTTAAACGTTGTTTAAGTTCGTATCCTTCATACTTTCGAGCATACTTAGCATATTGTTTGTCTAGCTCTTTAAAAATAAGTTCTTGAGTCGTTTCTTGGTCAACTTTACTATCCAAGTCGTCAAAGGCATTTTTAGCATCAGCATAGGAGAAGCCTTTGTTGGTCAAGTTTTGAATAATCTTATCCTGCAAGGCACGAGCGGGAAGCTTTCCTGTGTATTTTTTAAGTAGTTTCTCCGCCACACGATGAGTAACCTCTGAAAAATCAAAATCCTTTAAAATCTCTTCAATAGTTGATTTGGCAATCCCTTTTTGAGATAGTTTTTGAGCTAGCACGTAAGGTCCCTTATCTCCAGAAAGTTGATTGGCATTGATAATAGAGTAGGAATACTGACGATCATTAATCCAGTTGTCTTCTTTAAGATTAGCGATAACTTGACTAGTGATTTTTTCATCAAGATCATACTTTTTCAGATACTCACGAACTTCCTTTTCGGTTCGAGCTTTAAATGATAGATGGTAGAGGGCGAGATTTTTACCATAAGAGAACTGGGCAAAGTCCTGAATCTCGGTCAATTCTTCCTTGCTAATGACCTTATCTTTAGACAACATAAAACGGACAATGGTATCTTCCGTGATATAAGAGGTTTGCTGTCCATCTAGTTCCATCAAGTAGAGACGTTTTTTCTTTTCAAGTTTTGTGATTTTCATAGTTCTATTATACCCTAAAATGTGATAAGATAGGGGTATGAATCTGAAAGTCAAACAAAAAATACCTTTAAAAATCAAGCGGATGGGCATCAATGGTGAGGGAATCGGTTTCTATCAGAAAACCCTCGTTTTTGTGCCAGGCGCCCTCAAAGGAGAAGACATCTATTGTCAAATTACTTCTATTAAACGTAACTTTGTTGAAGCCAAATTACTAAAGGTTAATAAGAAGTCTAAATTTCGAGTCGTGCCAGCTTGTACGATTTATAATGAATGTGGTGGTTGCCAAATCATGCACCTCCACTACGATAAACAGTTAGAGTTCAAAACGGATCTGCTCCATCAAGCCCTGAAAAAATTTGCTCCTGCAGGATATGAAAACTATGAAATCCGTCCAACTATCGGAATGCAGGAACCAAAGTACTACCGTGCTAAGCTTCAATTCCAGACTCGAAAATTTAAAAATCAGGTCAAGGCAGGTTTGTATGCGCAAAACTCTCATTACCTCGTAGAGTTAAAAGATTGCTTGGTACAAGATAAGGAAACCCAAGTGATAGCGAATTGCCTAGCTGAACTTCTTACTTACCACCAAATTCCAATTACAGATGAGAGAAAAACGTTAGGCGTTCGTACCATCATGGTACGTCGAGCAAGAAAAACAGGACAAGTCCAGATAATCATCGTCACGAATCGCCAGCTTAATTTGAATCAACTAGTCAAAGACCTAGTCAAGGCTTTTCCAGAAGTCGTCACGGTTGCCGTCAATACAAATACAGAAAAAACAAGTGAAATCTATGGTGAAAAGACGGAAATTATCTGGGGCCAAGAGAGCATTCAAGAAGGAGTACTCGACTATGAGTTTTCTCTCTCGCCCCGAGCTTTTTATCAACTTAATCCGGAGCAGACAGAAATTCTCTATAGTGAAGCAGTTAAGGCTCTGGATGTCAGTAAAGAAGACCATCTGATCGATGCCTATTGCGGTGTTGGGACGATCGGATTTGCCTTCGCAAAGAAGGTCAAGAGTCTCAGAGGAATGGATATTATTCCGGAAGCCATAGAAGATGCCAAGCGAAATGCTAAAAAAATGGGATTTGACAATACCCATTACGAAGTGGGAACAGCAGAAGAGATTATTCCACGCTGGTATCAAGATGGCTACCGAGCAGATGCCCTGATAGTAGATCCTCCTCGGACGGGTTTAGACGACAAGTTATTAGATACCATCCTAACTTATGTACCGGAAAAAATGGTCTATGTATCCTGCAATGT
>NZ_JAKUVY010000013.1:0-1823 GCF_026782125.1 Streptococcus oralis
GGAATAGATTTCTCTTTGCTTCCATCTTCAAAGGTTGGCTCTACTGTTTCATCAATTGGAACCAATGGGTCGCCACCTTGGAAGGTTGGAGTACCAGTTTGTGGAAGTCCTTGAGGACCTGTGCTCGTTGCGCCAGTTCCTGTTGGGGTCACCTTAGTAAACTCTGGACTGTAGGTCGCAGTAACTGGAGTGCCATTCTTATCCACACGTTTCACTGTAACTGGATCTGGGTTTCCAACAAACTGCTTGTCTGGAGTGAAGGTCACTGTACCATCTGGTGCAATCGTGTAGGTTCCTTGGCCTGGAATAGATTTCTCTTTGCTTCCATCTTCGAAGGTTGGCTCTACTGTTTCATCGATTGGAACCAGTGGATCGCCACCTTGGAAAGTTGGAGTACCAGTTTGTGGAAGTCCTTGAGGACCTGTACTTGTTGCACCGGTTCCAGTTGGAGTCACCTTAGTAAACTCTGGGCTGTAAGTCGCAGTAACTGGAGTACCATTCTTATCCACACGTTTGACTGTGATCGGAGTTGGGTTTCCAACAAACTGCTTGTCTGGAGTGAAGGTTACAGTTCCGTCTGATGCAATCGTGTAGGTTCCTTGGCCTGGAATAGATTTCTCTTTGCTTCCATCTTCGAAGGTTGGCTCTACTGTTTCATCGATTGGAACCAGTGGATCGCCGCCTTGGAAGGTTGGTGTGCCCGTTTGTGGAACACCCTGAGGACCTGTGCTGGTTGCGTTAGTGCTGGTTGGAACTACTTCTTTCACTACTGCTTGGTACTTGACAGTAACAGGAGTTCCGTTGACATCCACACGAGTCAATTCAAGTTCTGGTGTTTCACCCTTGAACTGTTTATCAGGAGTGAAGGTCACCTTACCGTCTGCGTCCACTTCGAACTTACCAACATTTGGCACTTCTTTCACAGTTGTACCATTGTCAAATAGTGGAGTTGAATCAGCTGGGAATGGAACTGAGTCATGACCTGGAGTGAAGGTCACTTTACCTTCTTGAACCTGACCTTGCAGACCCTCTGTCTTATCACCTGTACCAGTCGGTGTTACTTTCGTAAACTCTGGACTGTAAGTCGCAGTGACTTCTGTACCATTCTTATCTACACGTTTGACTGTGACTGGAGCTGGGTTACCAACGAACTTCTTGTCTGGTGTGAAAGTTACTGTGCCGTCTGGCGCAATCCTGTAAGTTCCTTGACCTGGAATAGATTTCTCTTTGCTTCCATCTTCGAAGGTTGGCTCTACTGTTTCATCGATTGGAACCAGTGGATCACCACCTTGGAAGCTTGGAGTGCCTGTTTGTGGGACACCTTGAGGGCCTGAGCTGGTTGCGTTAGTACCAGTTGGGGTTACTTCTTTCACTACTGCTTGGTACTTGACTGTAACAGGAGTTCCGTTGGCATCCACACGAGTCAATTCAAGCTCTGGCGTTTCACCCTTGAACTGCTTGTCTGGAGTGAAGGTCACCTTGCCGTCTGCGTTCACTTCAAACTTACCAACATTTGGAACTTCCTTCACAGCTGTTCCATTGTCAAATAGTGGAGTCGAATCAGCTGGGAATGGAACTGAGTCATGGCCTGGAGTGAAGGTCACTTTACCTTCTTGGACCTGACCTTGCAGACCCTCCGTCTTATCTCCCGTACCAGTTGGAGTCACCTTAGTAAACTCTGGACTGTAAGTCGCAGTAACCGGAGTGCCATTCTTATCCACACGCTTGACTGTGACTGGAGCTGGGTTACCAACGAACTTCTTGTCTGGAGTAAAAGTTACAGTACCATCTGGCGCAATAGTGTAAGTTCCTTGACCTGGAAT
>NZ_JAKUVY010000014.1:0-5656 GCF_026782125.1 Streptococcus oralis
ACTTCCAGTAAGGCTCGGAATCTCCAAAAAAGATTGATATCTTTTTTTTGCTTTATTTTATAATAATATTGTACAACATAATATACCTCCATGTCAACTATTTGTATTTATAAAATCCTATTTTATAAGCTTTTATAAATACTTTCAACTCATTAAATCCATGACTATATAAATCACAAACATAAAATTTCATCGGCTGGTTAGTCAGTCCGTCGCAAGTATAAAACCCTCTGAAATCTTCAACGTTTCCAGCCGTTGCAACTTCTCCGAAAGCCATTCTTTGAATGTCAGAGTTTGCAGATCCAAGCAGAAGCTTGGTAGCAAACTGCTGACGTATCCTCTGCGGTAGCGTATCAGTCGACGGGTCTTGCGTGCTAGCAATAACAGAGACACCAACCGAGCGCCCTCTTTGAATGATAGCCGTTAAGTCAGCAACAAACTTTTTAGACTGTTTAGAGTCCATTAAAGCGACAATAGAACCTATTTCATCAGCAACCAGCACAACAGGACGGAGACCAACTTCTAAAGCTTTCAGACCTATTTTTTGCCGTTTTTGCACCTCTTTAGCCATTATCTTCTGACGTTCCTTGATGATAGCTAGAATGTCTTCCAGCTGCTCAAAAACTGGGTCAATATCCGATACAATTTTATCAGCTGGATAGAAGCCTTTGAATGAACTAAATTCATCTTTTCCATCGATGAAGCGAACATCTGCGCCCATTGTAAAAAGCTGGAGTATTATTCCAAAAAGTACCGTGGTTTTCTTGCTTCCAGTTTTGCCCCATACTGCAATATGAGCCCGTTCTGACAGATTAACCTCTAGCCCTTTTTGTAGTTTGATGATATACTTTTCAGCCTTTATATCGTCCATGGTCGCTGGTCGCCAAGTTTTATCTGTTCCTACGTCTTCGAGTACAAACCTATAAAATAGTCCGTCTGTTGTTATCATTGCAGACGTGACCGCATAGGCTCCCAGCTTTCCTCTGAAGCTGGAATTGATATCCTCAGTGAGTTTATCGACATCATACATACCAGCTAATTTCTCAACTTCTACGCTGATGTGTGACGGTCTGCTATCGCACACCGTCACGCCGGGAACGGAGATATAAGGGGTATCTTGTAGACGATTAACTGACATTGTAGCAAGTAAGCTTTTAGTGACTGCCTTTTCTGCCTTTTTCTCAGTGATATATTTTCCGATTGTCTTCGCTTTGATCACTGACTTTGTCAGCGAATACGCTCGCCAACTCGTCAAAATAGCGACCAGCGACCACAAAACAACTTGAACAAGTTTAATCGATACAACCAGCCCCAGCAACAAAGATAGAACGGCTAAAGATAAAGCCAAAGCCCACCACGTCCAAAACTGAATGTAAAAAGGCACTTTATAAACGTTCTGAGCGTTCTTTTTATACGTGATAGCCATTATTTGCCACCCCCTAGAAACTCGCTCAAATACTTGTTTATAGTCTCGTCTGACAAGGTCTGACTATTCACGTATAAACGATTTTGCTTCTTTGAAAAATCAGTAGATTTTTCAGCTTTTTGAAGCAAATCGTAAATATCAAAACCTCGCTCATTTCCTATGATTTCAAGCAGAGAAAGAGAGGGTAAGACTGCAACACGTAACCACTCCAGCAAATCGCCCAGCATGACGTCACGTTCTGCAAGACTAAAGTCTATCGTTTCATCATACTCTAAAAACTTCTCCCACCATTTCGTTTTATACCAGCGATTTTTGTTAGTGTCCCCACGTTTGGGTGTCAAAATCTCAAGAAGATTACGAAGCGACGTTTTAAAAATCTTGTCGATTTTATCCCCTTGTAGAAACTCATCAATGATTTTCAAAGCGTATTTTTTAGAATAGCTAATCTCGTACCGTTGCCAAACTTCTTTCCCAGTCCTCGCCCAATGTTCTCGGACTTCCGTTGGAAACAGTTCGTTTTTACTTTCGTACTGCGCTTTTTTATCATAAAAACGAGCGTACACATTCCCACGGCTTCCATTTTGAGACCGAGCGTTTCCGATATAAATTGTCTGCCCCAGCGATTTTCCGTTTTGGTCTGATGTTTTAACGATATTGTAGGACTTCCGAGATGAACGATAATGCCCTTTATTGAGTTTTTTCTCAATATCGGAAAATCTTACTGTCTCATCATAATCATCAAGAGCCAAGTCAATCCGTGTGAAATTTACTCCACCGTACTCTTTTAATGTTCTAAAAATAGAAACCCAATCGGTATCCCATTTTTCAGCTAATTCAGTCGACCCCTGACCCGTGAAAACTACGGTCATTGTCCGACTAGAATTTTTGTGCCAAGGCTTCTCGGGGTCATTCCAAAAGATGTTTACATAATTTCGATAAGTTGCCCCCGAGTTGTAAAAAAATCTCCCTGGGATTTCATCAAATTCTGCTAAATCATAACCCAAAATTTTCAAAAGTTGAGGGTCTAACGTCTGCTCTTCATCTTCAAATGATACCGAAAAAGCCAGCCAATCTACTTTGTATTTCTGCATGTCTTTTCCTCACTATATACGTGTAGTTTTTTATAAGGTCTAAACCGTTGATATATAAGGGCTAACTAGCATTTTTGCTTGTACGTGTAGCCCCCATGATTATTGAGGGGGGCTACCTGCTGGAAACAAGTTCCAGCAGTACCCTCAATATCTTAGTTAGTAGTCAGCAATCTGACCTTTCTGCTCAATGAAAATCATATTTGCTGACTTGATGTCATAGCCAAGACCAGCGACTTTGTAAGCTTGCAAAAGTTCAAATTGTCTTTCTTCTGACAGAACAATTTTAACCATCTTGCCAGTTCCAAATTCGACAAATGTATATGTGAGACCGTCAGACGTTTCAGAACGTTTATCTTTGCCGTTCTCATCTTTTACCTTATTTCCAAACTTATCTTTAAGTTTTGGAAAATGCGGGGTCGGATTAACTCCGACATTGACTACTACTACGTTGTTAAACAACGTAAGACTTGCGTTTGTTGTGTTGCTCTGACTTTGCAGAGCTTTCAGTTTTTCGAGTTGTGACATATAAAAAATGTCCTTTCTAAAATGTTGTATCGCTTACCACGACCTGCAAACACTTTAGAAAAGACACTCTACTTTTATTTAACCACCCTACTTGACCCACTGAGGCCTTTTTTGGTATAATGGTCTTGTTCGAAAAAAAGTGAGAGTCTTACTGAGTTGACTGCCAGGTCTAGGTAAGACTTTTTTGTTGTCCGTTGGTTGTTCGAAGACCACGGACATTTTTATTTTACATCAATTTTTTTTAGATGTAAACCCTTAATTTATTTGTGGGCCTCTGCCCACACCCGAGGAGCGTAGGACGCTCCACCCAACCTCTGAAAAACAAGGTTCTTCTGTTTGTATTTCGAACGGCTTTCACAATCTAGCACAATGATGGCGCACGCAAGGTACGGCTTCGCCTTTGCTCCTTGACGTTTGCGCCTAGATCATCGTGCTTTTTCGATTGTGCCGACGAAAAACAAACATTTAGAACTACCTAGAACTTAAATATTTCTCTTTGAATTCGAGTAACATTTTAAGTTGTTGTTCTTCGGAATAAGCATCTTCTAAAGCCGAGAATGGCGGATAACCGAATTCTTCGAGTATCGAACCCATTTCACGTTTAATCGCAGAATAATCATCAAAATCTTTTCGACCAGATTTTTTCATAGCATTACTACAATCATCAGCAAATGCTTGCATAAAATCCGACGTCATAAATTTTTGAAGAGTTATGTCAGTATACTCAGACCATTCGTCCTCAGAAGCGTTTTGACGTTCTTTTGCATTGAACATCTGTTTCCAATTTATCATGTCGAAACATTCCTTTCTTTTATTGATACATTTATGATACCACACTTTATTTTCAATGTCAACAACTTGTCAATAGTTTTTTCATTGTTTTTTAAGTTTTACGATTGACAAATAAATATTTTTGATATACAATTAGTATATACAAAATTAATAAATAGATGAACAAAAGAGAGGTATTTGCTATGCCAAGATATACAACTTTAACAGATTACGTGAACACTCAAATTGAAAAATTTGATATTCCAGATACCGAAAAAAATCGGAGCAAACTGAGAATTAAGTTCAGTAGAGAGCTTCAAAAGCTCGGCTACTGGGACACTGCAGAAAAAAAAGTAATTGGACGAAACGAAACACGTTTATTTACTGATGAACAACTAAATCAATTATCTATCAAAGTCGAACCTTATCTATTAAAGCAAGGAAATATAGATATAGAAGAACTCGAAGAATATCGTCAAAACTTTGAAAACTACATAGAAGAAATAAGTAATCAGACAAATGAAAGTTATCAGCAACAACTTGAAGCAGAACAATACGAACCGCCAAAAGTTACAAAAAGGGAAGCCATGGAAGTCATGCTGACCGCTCTATTTGAAAAATTTTTTGAACCGCTCGACGTTCAAAAATGGAATCAAGATAAAGCTACAATCCATTTTTCAGAATTATCAGATATGACAGATACTGATTATGTACTTGCTTCAATGAGATTAAACAATCCAGTTCAATCATATACAAAAGAAAAGTGATATAATATAGATAACATTTAGATATAAAAGGTGATATCATGAGTGAAAATAAACAAGTACAAATTATAATACGTACCACGCAAGAAGAAAAAAACATCATCACACAGAAAGCGAAAGATAAAGGTATTTCTGTAAATGAGTTTATAAAAAGAATTATTCTAGAAGACGATATCAAAGCAGATAGCACTGATAATATCAATGATAGCAACAATGATATCACTAGTGATATCATAGAACTATTGAAAGAACAATTAAAAACTAAAGATATGCAAATAGCAAATCTTCAGCAAATTATCTATAATCGTGATACAAAATTAATAGAGACATCAAAAAAATGGTGGGAATTTTGGAAATAAAAAAATAGGAGAAACTCCTATTTTTTTAATTAATAAGAAACATAAACTTTTTCTAACTCAAGTAAATTTAGACAATAATCAGCAGTTGCCTCTGTTATGGCTTCTCTAGATTCTCCCTTTACTTTCACAGACCTAACATCATCACACCTTTTTTTAATTGTTTCCTTTTTAGGACGTAAATAATTAATTTCATTCAGAAGAAGGCCATGATATGCTGGGTCAGTTTGAAGAATCCCATCCATATTAATCAGAGTTCTACATGATTCGGGTACAGGAACCATATTATTTATTAATAGATAAGCTATTTTTTTATTATTCTTATCAAATATAGGCATATTAACGTACGTGGAACGTTTATTAGTTTTTGATGTTAAAGGAACCAAATAATCAATCCCATCAACTACTAGCATTATTCCAATATAAGGCCGTACCTTATTAGAACTACCAACATATTCCTTATTAAGAGGCACGCGACCATCAATTTTACGTAATTCATTTAAATAATTTGTATCTACTTTATAAAATTTCATTTCTAATAATTCGGTCATTTATTCACCTATAAAAAAATGGGATGTCATACCGACAACCCAAAATTAAAACTTCCAGTAAGGCTCGGAATCTCCAAAATTAAAACTTCCAGTAAGGCTCGGAATCTCCAAAAAAGATTGATATCTTTTTTTTGCTTTATTTTATAATAATATTGTACAACATAATATACCT